>JACQEN010000077.1 GCA_016200585.1 Deltaproteobacteria bacterium | reverse complement strand
AGAATCATCGGCACAATGTGGTCACGCACTAGAATCGGATCCAACCAGACGTGCGGGTCGCCGCCATGCTCGGATTCTCCATGGTCGTCTGCGAGAGCCTCCAGGGTCATTCCGTCCGTCACCGTCACCACGATTACCTTGCTTGTGGCTGCATCGAGTAGCTTATCGGCCCAGTTGTCCAAGCCGGCGCCCACACGTACGAGCAACGCCGATTGCGCCACCGCTCGCATTTGAGCCGGACTCGGCTCGAAGCTGTGCGGGTTGGCGGCGGCCGGGAGCAAGGTCGTCGCACTCACCTCAAGGCCACCTATCTGTGCCACCAAATCAGCGAGCGGGTGGATGGTTGCCACGACACGCAAGCTGGCAAGCGCTTGGTTGGCAAGGACGAACGCAGCGAGCGCGGTCAGAGCGGGCAGCTTGCGCATCCGGTGCATGCTGTCCGAGTTGCGACGGCCGGTCAAATCCTTGCGACAGTGAAGAAGCCTTGGCTATAGAGCCGCGCATGAAATGCCGCTTCCCGTTTGCCGTTGCTGCGTTCTCCGCTGCCATTGTGGCCCTTGTCGCGACGAGCTCCGCCGATTCTCAACCGGCAGGCAAGCCATTCAAAGTGGCGCTGCTCAGCCCCGGTCCGGTCAGCGACGCCGGTTGGAATGCCCTGGCCTACGAAGGGCTGCTGGCGATCCGCGATCAACTGGGTGCGGAAGTGAGCCAGATCCAAACCAAGACGCCCGCCGAGTTCGAAGAGGGATTCCGCGACTTCGCGCGGCGCGGTTACCAATTGGTTTTCGGTCACGGATTCGAATTTCAAGATGCGGCGGCGGCCGTCGCGCCGGATTTTCCGGGAACGGTGTTCATCACCACGTCAGGCAATACGGTCCGCAAGAACGTTGCGCCGATTCGCTTCCTGCTCGAAGAGTCGACGTATCTTGAGGGGGTGCTGGCCGCGTCGATGTCCAAAGGCGGCAAGGCCGGTGTGATCGGCGGCATGGAAATCCCGTCGGTGAAGAGTACCATCCTGGCATTCGAGGCGGGTGCGAAATCGATCAATCCCGACTTCAAAGTGGTGACGACGTATGTCGGCAACTGGGAGGACGTTGGCGCCGCGAAGGCGGCCGCGTTGGCCTTGGTGCAGCAAGGGTGCGATTTCTTGTTTCACAACGCGGACGCTGCCGGGCTCGGTGTGTTTCAGGCGGCGCAACAGTCCCATGTCTTTGCATTTGGTAGCAACAAAAACCAAAACGGCGTGGCTCCGGAAGTGGTGATTGCCAGCGCCACCATCGACATCCCGCAAGCCTTTGTGCAGATCGCGCGCGCGGTGCAAGGCGGTGGTTTTGAGGGCAAGGTCGTGCGCAAGGGCATGAAGGAGGGCGTCGTATCGTTCGTCCTCAACCCGCAGCTCGAGGCCAAGATTCCCGCTGACGTGAAGACCCGTCTCGATCAAACGAAGGCGGCGATTGCTGCTGGAAGCTTGCGCGTGCCAACCGCGGAGTTCTGAGCCGCAAACGAGTTGTCAGCCGGCCAGGAGCGGTGTTTGCGCGGCGGTGCGGGTTTGCAGCCATGGGTCGACCGTGTGGAGTGGGTCGGCCGTCGATTGAGGAGTGCTTGTTCCCTGCCGCGGCACGCGTACGCTGAAGTGTGTGCCTCGCCCGAGCTCGGAACGAACATCCACGCGGGCACCCAGAAGGCGAGCGTAGCGATCGACGATGGCTAGGCCGAGCCCGACGCCACCGTGCCGGCGACTCAGTGACCCGTCGACTTGGCGGAAGGATTCGAAAATGGTCGGGATTTCGTCGGCGTCGATTCCCGGGCCGGTGTCTTCGACGCTGAACTCGATCTGCCCGTGATCGGGCCGGTCGCGTGCCGAGATCCGGATCTGACCCGCCGCCGTGAATTTGATGGCGTTGTTGATCAGGTTTTCGAGAATCACGGACAGCTTTTCGACGTCGGTTTCGATCGTCCCGAGATCCGACGCCCGCATCCATTCGAGGCGCACGCCTTCGGCGAGTGGCGGGCGTTCTCGTTCCATGAGGCCGGTGACGAGCGCTTCGACCTCGATGAGGTCGCGGTCGACAGGCATTCTGCCGGCTTCGACGCGGCTGAGGTTGAGTACATTGGTCACCAACTCGTACTGTCCGCTTGCCGCCTTGAGCAGGCGATCGAGAATCCAAGTACGTTCTTCGGCGGAGATGGATCCCTCGCGATCCTTGAGCATCTCCGCATATCCCATGATGATGTGCAGAGGCGTGCGTAGCTCGTGCGACATGGTTGCAAGGAATTCCGATTTTAGTCGACTGGCGGCCAGCGACTCCTTGTAGAGCCGCGAAAGTTCGATCGTCCGCTCCGCCACCATTTCTTCCAGCTCCTTCGCCCAGGCAATGCCGCGGTCCGCGCGCTGGCGCTCACGCTTGATCTGCCCAATGACGTACCCGAAGAAGAGCGCCACGGCGTAGAAGAAAGCGAGATGCAAGAGGTTCGTTGAGGTAAGCCAGTCCTGGCGCGAGCTCAGGTAGAATTCAGCGGCGCTGACCGCTGTGCTGCTCAGCACCACCAGCAAGATGTTTTCGCCGACGACCGCCAGGAAGAGGACGAAGAAGTAGAGCAGGAAGAGCTCGTCGCCGCCGGGTCCCGTGGAGTGCAAAGCCCAGGCAACCCAAAGCGTATCGCCCACCAGCACCGGCGCCTCGACGAACCACGAGAAGATCAACCGCTCGGGAACCAAAGACAGTGCGATGTTGCTCGCCAGCGCGGCGGCGATCATGACACCGTTGGTGAAGAATCCATGCTTCTGCGCCGACGCAAAGATGAGCAGGTACGAAGCCGCAATGATGTAGACGTAGCGCAGCAGCAACAAGACACCCTTGCGCCCACCGCCAAGGTGCCGCCCGGCAGGTTCAGCGCCACCATCGTACCAGCGTTCTTTGCCGGTCGACGGAGCGTCGCTGCTTCCCTCTTCGTTGCTCTTGCTTTCGGTTCGATGTCGGTCGCTGCTCATAGCCGCCCCAGCTGCTACTAGCGTTCAAGTCGATTATCCGTGCCGAAGACGTCTGTTCAAGCGAATTCTGTGAGCTTGAACTTCTTTGCGGTCGGTCACCATCAGGGGCCTCGACGTGAAAGCCGTGCAAGCTCCAAGATTTTATACGATCCACTGCCGCTGTCGGGATCGTGTCAAACCTTGACCTGCCGGCTGGGCGTGAAATGCTCGCAAGATGACCTCGGTGCGCATCGCCGGCGCCTTGCCGGCGCATCACTTGGAGCCATCCCCGTGAATCCGGCCCCTACCAGCGCGTCGCTTTTGTCCATCCGCCGACTTTCGAAGCGTTTCGGGGCGCTGCGCGCGCTTGACGCCATCGATGCCGAGTTTTCGGGCGGCGAGATCCACGCCATCCTCGGCGAGAACGGCGCCGGCAAGTCGACGCTCATGCACGTTCTGGCCGGCTTGTTGCGCCCCGATAGCGGCGAGTGCCGGATCGATGACCAGGCGATCCGCCTGGGCTCAGCGCGCGCCGCCCGTAGCGCCGGTATCGGCATGGTGCATCAGCATTTCGCGTTAGTTGATGCATTGACCGTTGCTGAAAACCTGGCCTTGAGCCTGACGCCGGATGCCGATTGGCGATTTGATGCCGTAGCCGTGGGGGAGAAGGCTTGCGCGTTTGCCGCGCAGGTCGGTCTTGAGATTGCACCACCATCCGCGATCGTGCGTGATTTGCCGGTTGGCGCGCGCCAGCGTCTGGAAATCCTCAAGGCGCTGGCCGGTGCCGGCCGGGTACTGATTCTCGACGAGCCCACCGCGGTGCTTACACCGCCCGAGGTGCGTCTGTTGTTCGCGATGTTGCAGCAGGTGCGTGCCCAAGGGCGTTTGGTGTTGTTCATCACCCACAAGCTCCGCGAGGTAAAGGAAGTGGCTGATCGCGTCAGCATCATGCGTCATGGACGCGTCGTCGGGACCTATCGTGCCGCCGAGGTTTCGGAGTCGCAGCTGGCCGAGCTCATGGTCGGCAAGCTCGAGGTATCGCCGCACATCCGGCGACCGCCGCACGCGGGCGCGACCGTGGCGATGCAGGCGAGGGAGCTGTCGATGCGCGACCATCGTGGTGTGGTGGCTCTCGACAATGTCAGTGTCACCGTACGCCGTGGAGAGATCCTCGGCATCGCCGGCGTCGACGGCAACGGCCAGCGCGAGCTGTTCGCGGTTCTTGCCGGTCTGGCGACGCCGGAGAGCGGGCAGATCGAGGTTGGGGGAAAGAGCTTGAGCGCACTGGCTCCCAGGGTGCTACGCCAGGTTGGTGTCGGCTACATACCGCCCGACCGTCACCGCGAAGGTCTGGTGCTGGCCATGAGCGTTGCGGAGAATCTGCTGTTGCATCGTAATGTGTTGCGGCGCTTCCAGCGCCACGGCTTGCTGCAGCGCCCCGCAGCGCGGCGCTGGGCTGCGGCGCTGATGCAGCAGTTCCGAATCAAGGCCGCCAGCCTCGATGCGCCGCTCCGTTCGCTGTCCGGCGGTAACCAGCAGCGTGTCATCGTCGCACGTGAGCTGTCGCAACCGCTTGCCGTGCTTGTCACATCGAATCCGACGCGCGGCCTCGATCTTGCCGCGACGCGCGCGGTTGCCGATGCGCTGCGTGCGGCGGCAGCCGATGGATGCGCCATTGTCCTGATCTCGACCGATCTCGATGAGGTCTTCGATCTCAGCGACAGCATCCGCGTGCTCTACCGCGGCCGGCTCAGCGACGCGGTGAAGCCGCCGGTGGATGCCGAGCGTCTGGGGTTGTTGATGGCGGGGATTCAAGCCGGGAAGGAACCATGCAACGCTTGATCAACCGCGTCCTGCCGTCGCTGCTGGCGCTTATCGGTGCACTCGTCGTCAGTGGTTTGGCAATCGCGCTGTCCGGCAGCAGCCCGCTGCTTGCCTTTGAGGCGTTGCTGGATGGGGCGTTCGGTAGCCTCGACGGTCTTTCCGAGGTAGCGGTGAAGAGCTGCCCGTTGTTGCTGACGGGCTTAGCGGTGGCTGTCTCGTTTCAGGCCGGCATCTGGAATATCGGAGCCGAGGGGCAACTGCTCATGGGTGCTCTGGCAATTGCCGTGATCGGCAGCCGGGCCACGTGGTTGCCGCAACCGATCGGCTTGCCGCTGGCGCTCGGCGCGTCGGCAACCTTCGGAGCCCTGTGGGCGGGGATCGCCGCGCAGCTCAAGCTGCGGCGCCAGGTCAACGAGGTGATCAGCACCATCATGCTGAACTTCATCGCCCTCGGTCTGCTCAGCTACCTTGTACAAGGCCCGTTGATGGAAGCCGGCGGCCGCTATCCGCAGAGCGACGCGCTATCACCGGAGTTTCTGATGCCACGTTTGTCGCCGTACCGCATCCATCTCGGATTGCTCCTGGCGCTTTTTCTGGCGGCGGCGATGCAGGTGTTTCTCTATCGCAGCGTTGCCGGTTACGAGATTCGTGCAACCGGCTTGAGCCCCGAAGCGGCGCGACTGGCTGGAATCGACGTCCGACGCCGGTTGTTGTTGGCGTTGCTGCTGAGCGGAGCGCTGGCCGGTCTGGCGGGCGGGATCGAGGTCAGCGCCATCACCAGGCGATTGTACGAGCGCCTCTCACCGGGCTGGGGTTTCACGGCAATCGCGGTCGGTTTGTTGGGACGCCTTTCTCCCGTCGGCGTCGTTGCCGCTGCGTTCCTCTTTGGCGCCATGGATGCAGGGTCGAATGCCATGCAGCGCGTTGCCGGTGTGTCGTCCGTGCTGGTATCGATCATCCAGGCGACGGTTATTTTTTTCCTCGTAGCCTTCGAACGGCGTACTTGGTTTTCGAAGATCTCGGCCGAACCCGACTGAACATCCGGCGGCGACTTTGGCGGCGACCGGGATCCCCCGGTGGCCATCGATCGCACGATTTCCGTCGCTCCCAACGCACGGAATTGTGCATCGCTTCTACCGCCTGGGTGTCGCAGTCGATCCGCAGGCCTTGGCACGTCCTTTGCCCTTACAACAGCTCGTGGTGAGGCTGCTGGCGGCGAATTGGCCGCAGGCAGGACCGCTGGTTGGGAGGAGAGGAACGATGCAATTGATCGCCAGAGGCAAGTGGTTGAAGGGGGAAAAGCGGTGGAACATGGTGGTCGCACTGCGGCCGAAGCCCGAGGAAGCGGCTTCGACCAGCCGTAAGCCGCCGCAGCGTTCGAAGGTACTGCCGTTTACGTCGCAGCGGCAACGAACTGTGGCAGACTGAACGTCAGTCGATCGTCAATCGCTGCCGCCGACAGGTGTTTGACGGCGATCGACGCTGGACCATCGACTGTTGACGGGTTTACGATAGGAGTTTCCACGGCTTTTTGCCGCCATCCAAGCTCCCGCCCCCGAAGCCATTGCGTGGGCCGCTTTGCTAAGGCAGGCTCGCTCGCGCAATGGCTTCGCCTTCCTACGTTCCATCGGTTACCCCCATCAAGCTCGAGCAGCTGGCGCGCGAGCTGCGTCTGTTTACCGACCTTCAGCGACAACGCGGCGCCCGGTACCTTCAACAAGGCCGCGTCAGCGTCACGCGCGTCGATGCCCATCACGTCGAAGCCGAGGTTTTCGGTACCGACGTCTACCATACCGAATGGAACTACGACGAATCGGCTTGGGAACCCGAATGTACCTGCCCGGTCGGTCCGTACTGCAAACACGCCCTCGCTTTAGCCTGCGAGCTCCTGGCGCTGCACCATGCAACAGAGCTGCTTCCCGACGACCTGAAGCGGCTTGTTCCCGGCCTCGTCAAGCGTAGCGTCGTCGATCGGCCAGCGGTCGCGCCGGCGGCCTCGCTCAAGCTGACGCGCTCGACGTTGCTGGCGAAGTTGCGCGGCACCACCGACTACTGGCAACGCCAGCAACATTTTCTCGATCTCTGTCGCGACGCGCGGCACCAGGGCTTGGATCCGTACGATTCTGCGTTCGATGACGTTCTACGGGAGGAGCGCGATCCGGACCTCCTCTGCTGGCGCCTGGCTCGGCAGATCGTTGCCCGTTCGGCACCGTTGCCGCCTGCGCTCCAGCCATTTCGCGATCGGCCGGATCTGGCGGAACGCTTTGCCTCGCGCGAAGGCGGCGAGGCCCTCGACGAGTTGGTGAAATGGGCGTCGAAGCAGCGCAAGGCTGCGGTTCGTGGCGTACGCCTCGTGCTTGGTTTGATGCGCAATCGCTCCGGCGGGGTGTCGATCACCGCGCAAGCCCGGGCCACAACACCGCGTTTGGAAGATGCCCCGCGCAACTTCACGCAGCTGCAGCAGCTGCGCAACGAAATGCACCGCAGCCCGGAGCTCTTCAGCCCCGAGGGATCGGCACTGCTCGATTGGATGGTCGAATCGCTGGCTGCAGGGCAAGCCTTCTTCGGCGGCGACTTGGATCATGTCCGCCGCCTCAATGGTACGGCGTTGCGTTCGCTGCTCGATGGTTTCTCCAACTCGTCGTTGGTTTCATGGGGAGACGATCTTCCGGCAGACCCAGCCACTCGTGCCGGCCTGGTTCCGGGTGCTCCTCTGCGTGCCGAGCGCGTGCCCGCCAGCTTGGTCCCCACGGTCGACAGCCGCGACGGCCACCTGCGGGTTGAGCTGGCGTTCGTCTGGCCCGATGGCCGTAAGGTACCGTTGCGCGATGCGCTCTATTTGCGCGAGAGCTTTGAGTACGGCCGTGTCCACCCCAGTTTCGTCATCTGTGGCGGCGTCATCTCGCCGATCGCCCAAGAGCCGCCTTTGGCTCTGGTCGAACGCATCGCGGCAATCGGTTTTGTGCCCGTGGGTCGAAGCGAGCGCACCCAGCTTCTCGGACTGCTCGCAGCGCAGTTTGGTAGTGTTCGCCAGGATCTCACGACGCACACTCGCTGGCACTCGCTGCAGTCGCTGGCGGTTCTTGATCTGCGCAACGACGATTGGTTGCAGATCCGGATTTTCGGGCGCACCCGTCGCGAGTGGATACCGGGTCGACCCGTGGCGCCTGGAGAAGTGGCGTTCGAGCTGGCGGCGGACGGTCGTTGGATTCAATGCCAATCCGGCGAGGATGCGACGCTTGACGCTGCCCGCCCAGACGGTGAACCAGACGATATCGGGCCGGTGGAAAGCATTGCCGAAGCCACCACCGAGCCTGACACCCGACCGGTCCCGGTCGATGGTGGCGACGTGTGGTTCGAAGCGCCGGATCCAGAGTCGGTGCAGCCGGCGATCGATTGGCTCGGCCTGACGCAAGCCACGACGGGAACCAAAGCCCGCTCGGTTGGTTTGACCTGGCCCGATTGTGACAGAGGATTTTGGCTGAAGCTGCGACGGCGTGGCGTCGACCTGCTGGCGGCGGCGTGGGACGAGCGACCGCCAGGGATGGCGTTCTTTGGAACTGCCAAAGTGCGCCGCCTGCTCACCGGCGAGCTGCGGGTCACGCCGCGACTGCAGATTCAATCAAGCGGCGTCGACTGGTTTTCGGTATCGGCCGACTGGGAAGTGCAAGGATTGGAGCTGAGCGAAGAAGACCTGGCGGCACTGCGCAATGCGACCAGCCGTTACGTCAAGCTGTCCTCCGGTTGGGTCCGCCGCGACGCTGCCGACGTCTACGACGAGGCAGCTCTCGTCCTTGCCGACCTGGGTATCGAGCCTGACGCTGGCGATCAACGATTGAGTGTGTGGCAGCTTGCCGGGGCGAAGTCCGAAAGCCTAGCGACCCTGAAAAAGCTGGGTGTGGATCGTGAGACGTTGGCTGCGGTCGAGCGTCTGCGCTCGGCCGTCGCCGACTTTGAGGGCTTGCCGCGGATCAATCGGCCGGATGGCCTGATCGGCGACCTGCGTCCCTATCAGGAGCGCGGTGTGGACTTCTTAACACAGACGTCGTCGCTCGGGCTGGGTGCGGTGCTTGCCGACGACATGGGCCTGGGAAAAACCGTGCAAGCGCTGACCTGGCTGCTGCACCAGCGTCAGGTGGATCCTGACGGTGGGCCGGTCCTTGTCGTGTGTCCGGCGTCGGTCGTCCACAATTGGCATCGAGAAGCCGAACGATTCGCTCCTGGTCTGCGCATCTT
>JACQEN010000058.1 GCA_016200585.1 Deltaproteobacteria bacterium | reverse complement strand
TCTACAAAATTGTTTGCATCTCCAGCCACCAGATTCGTCGCGGACGAAGCAAACGCCACTACATTCCCGTCGTCACTGATGGCTGGCGCTGAGCTCGATTTGTTGCCCTGGACGTTGCACACCCGTTCCGTAATTCCGGTAATTCGATCGTGAACGAAGATATCGGAAACGTGATTCGTGTCCCCGACAACGAGATTGTCGGCTTCCGACTGAAAGGCAATCATGCGCCCGTCAGCGCTGATGCTGGGCAAAACGCTGGGACCATTACCCTGGGTTCCGTCCGATGCAACGCTGACGCGCTGAGTGACCCCTGCCGAACGTAGACGAACAAACACATCAGGCTGTCCGTTGTTGTCGCCGACAACCAAATTGTTGGCGTCCGAATAGAACGCAACGACTTGACCGTCACCGTTTATCGCAACGGGCCCGCCGGCTCGATGACTGGGTCCGTTCGCCTGTGCACCGTTGCTGCCGACACTCATTCGTTCAGTCGTTCCAGCATTGGTGTCGCGGACGAAAATGTCTCTGGATTCGTTCGTATCGGAGGCGACCAAATCCGCAGCGTCCGAATAAAATGCCCCGATCGACCCGTCACTATTCACGGCAATGCCGTTACTCGCCCCACTTCCAGAATTCGCGGCAGCGTTCGCACTCAGCAGACGAACCGGCTCAGCCGTTTGCGCAAGAAGCGGTTGCACTGCAGCGATTGTTACCCAGGCAATCAGTCCCACAACCATGACCGCCGGGAGGGCGCTGATCGTGCGTCGCACCCCGAGCGCAATCGCTCGTTTGCTGACGCTTTTGCCCTCGCTCAGACCCATACATGCCTCCTTTGCGCTGCCGCGCGCCACCCTGTGAACCCGCACCGTCCTACCGCGCAGGCCGCGCGATTCTACACATAAACCATCGACATTGCGACGGCTCTTCTGCGAATGCACGGTTTTCCCCGGGCCGGCGTCCCGTGCGAAGCAAGCTCGCCCGCGATGCGTAGCCAACGATCGCTCCGCCTCGTACGGTCCAGAACATCGGGTGAGGCTTGCCATCGATAGGCCCAAAAGTCAACCGGGAAGCCGAGCTAACCCCATACACTACAACGGCTTCTTGGCAAGATCCCGATCACTACCTTAAGGCCAGCGCAAGACGACGACGACGAAGATGATCCGCCGATCAACGGACATTCACGAGCCTGTTTCCGGCTCTTCCAGGGGGGTCGGCAATGGACGTGCCGCACGCAAGTGCGACCTATCAACTAACAATGCAATCGCCAAAGCAACTCGAACCTTCAGCAACCTCAACTCGCCACCGCCCGTCGGTCGGTGGCAGCATCATCGACGTAGCGACCGCACCAGCGCCACCCGCTCTGCTTCGACCTGCGTCATCGACGACCCGCAGGGCACTTCACGGACAGTCGGCTAGCGCACTATTAATGGCCCCAAGGATCTCTTCGATGGTAACAGCGCCGTCACCGTTGCGGTCACCGGCCGGGCATGCCGAAATTACCGCCTCGTCGAGGCCGATGTTTATCAGAAGCACGACCTCGTTGATCGTCACCTGGCCGTCGCCGTTGCAATCGCCAGCACATCTCGCCGAGGATGCCGTCGGAGAAGCAGTTGACGTTGGCACGCGGCTCGTCGTCGGCGATGCTGTCGCGGTTGCAGAGGGTACGGTTGTCACGCTCGGGGTGGCAGTCGGTGTTGGGGGCATGGTCGCTGTCGTCGTCGGCACCCTGGTCGGCGTCGGACTCGAGGTCGCGGTCAGCGTCGGCACTGCCGTCAGGGTCGAGGTCGCAGTCGGCTGCGGTGTCGAGGTGAGACTCGGCGTCGCCGTCTCGGTTTCGGTCGGCGATATCGTCGGGGGCCGTGTCGGCGACGCCGTCACCGTCGGGCTAGACGTCATCGTCGGTGATTGAGTCGGTGTCAACGTCGCCGGTTTGGTGAAGGTAGCAGTCGGGAGGTCCGTCGGACTCGCGGTCATGGTCGGCGAACGAGTTGCCGTCCCGGTCGCCGGGAACGTTGGCGTTGAAGTGCCCGTTGCCCTCAGGGTCGCCGTCGGGCTGGCGGAGGCCGTCGAGGTAGCGCTTGCGGTCAACGACGTCGTTGCCGTCGCACTCGCAGTCTCGGTCGGGGTGCGCGTTGGAGTCGCTGTATACGTCGCACTGGAGCTCGGCGACGGGCTCAAGGTGTTGCGCGGCGTCAGTGTCAACGTCGGCGTCCGCGTCGGCGAGCCAGTCGGCGTCGCCGTACGCGTATGCGACGGTAGCGGCGTCCACGTCGACGTGGCGCTCGGGGGTGCCGTTCTGGTCGGTGTCACGGATGGAGTCGTCGTAATGGTTCGCGTCGGAGAAATCGTCCGTGTCGTGGTAATCGACAGAGTCGGCCGCGGTGTCGACGTCGCCGTCAAGCTCGGTTGCGGTGAAAGCGTACGCGTGAGCGTCACCGTTGCCGTACCGCTGCGCGTGGGCGTCGACGTGGCAACCGGACTCAATGTTCGACTAGGCGTCGACGAGCGGGTCGGGCTCAGAGTGACCGTTGGGCTTAGGGTGATCGTCGGACTCACCGTCACGGTCGGGGTCAACGTCAGCGTCGGACTCAGGGTTGGCGTCAAGCTCGGTGTCCGTGTCGGCGTTAACGATTGTGTTTGCGTCGAGCTCGGCGTCAACGACGGGCCAGAAGTTCTGGTGATCGTTGGCGTCAGAGTGAGCGTGGGCGTTGTCGTCGGCGTTCGTGTCGGGGTTCCGGTGCGCGTGATCGTAGGCGTCTGGGTCGCAGTCGTCGTCGAAGTGGAAGAAAAAGACGGTGTCGAAGAACGGGTGAACGTCGGGCTCTGGGTCGGCGAGAAGGTCGGCGAACCGGTTGGCGTGATGGTAGGGGTCGGAGTCGATGAGCGAGTCAATGTCACCGTCGCGGTAGGCGGCTGCAGAACCGTGATCGCCCCGTTCGTACCCGCCGCAATCAATGCCTGTTTGTTGGGTCCAAGCGCACTGGGAACGTTTTGTAGCGTATAGGTGCCGAACGATGCGCCCGGGAAGATGACGAAGGTGCAAGTCGCCAGCAGGCCGTCGGGCACGATCGTGTCAGTCTGGTTCGTCGTTCTGACTCGCAGCCGGTTGCAGCGATTTGGCGCCGTGCACTGCGAATCCGTGCTGCAGCTGGGCAAGCCGTTGCTACACAAGAGGTTCGGACCGACCAGCGATTGATCGATTGGGTCGCCGGCCACATCGGGCGTCACCGAACAGCTACGCACGGAAAATGTTGCGTTATCAAAGATGATGTCGTTGGTCGTGGCGACGACCGAAGCGCCGTTCTTGCTGAGGACGATACCCACGGTTGCGGTGCTGCCCGCCGCGCCGCTGCCGCCACCCAGGTCCAGCAACGGTACGCCGGCAGGAACCGACGGCGTCACTGTCGGCGTGCCCGTCTGTGTCGGCGTCGGCGTTAGAGTCGCGGTGAACGTAACCGTTCCGGTGTTGGTGCGCGTCGGTGTTTGTGTCGCCGTCACCGTTGCCGTGCGGGTTGCGGTCGCCGTCCGCGTCGGCGTTGCCGTCGGCGTCGGCGTAGCGCCTTCGACGACGAGGATCGAGCCATCGGCCCCGCTGACGCCGTCGATCGGACCCATGGCACTGCTCGCGGTCGCAACGTTGTCGAGAGGGTAGGCACCGGGTAGGGTGCCGGGAAAGATGATGAACGTGCAGCTGACGATCTCGCCATCGGGAACGACGGCATTGGTGGCGTTCGACGTCTTCAAGCTCAGCACGCTACAGTGCTGTCCCGTAGCGCACTGAGAATCATTGGAGCAGGCGGTGGTGTGATCGGAGCAGAACAGCGTCGGCCCGGTCAGCTGCTGGTTCACCGGGGCACCACTGACCGTCGGACTGATGTTACAGCTGCGCAACAGGAATGCCGCTTTGTCGAAGGTGACATCATTGGATGTCCCGACCACCGCGGCACCATTCTTCGTAAGAGTCAGCGGTAGGACCACGAGACCGCCGCGCCCGCCAAGTCCGTTGCCGAGATCGACGCTCGGCTGACTGAGCGCAACCGCCGGACAGCCGAGGACGGTCGCCACCAGCGCTACACCTATCCCTCGTCTGCCGACGAAGAGCTTGTTTTTCGGGCTCGCCATCCCCATCCGAACCTGCTCCACCCAACCAATGCGCGCCACGCTAGTGCGCCGCAACGAAGAGGTCAACGAAGTTGTTGTCACAAAGTCGCCGTCGCCACGTCGAGACGACCAGGTTGGCGCTGGTTGTGCGCGCCAGGCGTGGCTGCTACGCACACGATTGCCCCATCAGTTTCGACGTCTGTTGCCCTGCTTACCGCACCACGGGGCGGAATCCAGACGTAGTCTTGAATCAAGCCATAAGGACCGGTCGAGTCGCTGCACGTCGCGGCTGGCAGGATTGAACTCAAAAGTGAATTGAGCGCCGCGAAGACTGCGCCAACAGGAGGACAACCATGACGACAAAAGAAATCCAGGAGCTGGTGTACAGTTTGATGCGCGGCATCGACAAGAAAACAGAGTTGACGGTTGCCTTGCGCTCGGACGCCAGCGAACCGGCCGTCACGGTACAGTTGCGCAACGCCAAGCGCACCGCGTCCTTGAATCTCACCGAGGCCGAGCTCGTTGGCGCCAAGAGTGACCTGATCCAGCGCAACCGCGTGCGCACCGCCCTCAAACGCGCCCACGACAAGATGTGGACCAAGAACGACTACATCTTCAGCACCAAGATGGAGAGCCACAAGCTCGAGGCCGGCGGTTACTTCCAGTCGAACCAGCGCAGTCGCGGCCGGCGCTAGGAAAACGCGCCAATGAGGATCGGAGATCGGATTCGATCTCCGATCCCCGCAATCAACCTGCACCACGGAATTTGGATAGATCCAAATCAACGATCCCGATTCGTTTTACCCCAGTGATCAGGGCTGAAGGCACAACCGCGTTCCGGGAGCAGCCAGACTAAACTGACAAATCCTGCTACCACGCCGGATCACCCGACGGGTGAGAACTGCGAAATGAATGAGCCGTGCTGGATTCGAACCAGCGACCCTGTGCTTAAAAGGCACATGCTCTACCTCCTGAGCTAACGGCTCGTGCTTGGGTGGACGCGTCGGCGTGCGACGACTGCGCCCGTGGCTAACACTGGCCTGATACAGGGTCAAGAAACGACTGAGCCGACGGAGGTTGTGCGTCGGGCAACAGACGGATGCTCGGACGCTCGACTACCGTCGCCCAACCCGCATCGATTTGAGTAGAGGCCCGCCGTTTGACGCCGCCCCTCGCCTTCGACGAGAATGTCCCGGCGCTGCGGACAGCATGAAGCTTCCAGCCGGCGGGACGCCGTGCAGCGTGGAGGGGAAAATATGGCAATCAATCGAAGTCGGTGGCGCCACGCAATCGGCACAGCGATCGCGCTTTCAACCCTGGCGCTCGCGCCGGTCGGCATGCACCGCGCGGTAGCGCAGATCTGCACGGCCAATCTGGCGGCGACGCCGGTGAGTTGTCCACCGCCGCCGTCACAACCCGGAACGCGACAAATTCGCCGTGACCGCTACGGCGTCCCACACATCACGGCCGACACCTGGTACGACGCCAATTTTCAAATCGGCGTCGAGGACGCGCGCGACCGATTGGTCCAACTCGAGTTCTTCCGTCGCGCCTCCACGGGAACGCTGGCCGAGATGTTCGGCAAGACTCAGGTGCCGGCCGACATGGACACGCGCGTCAACCTGTACTCCGAAGAGGAACGCCAATACTTTTTCACTACCCTGCCCTGCAACCTGCAGTTGGCGATTCAAGCCTACGCCGACGGCATCAACTACTACGTCGGCAAAATCTACCGGAAACCCTTCACTCGCGTTCCCCACGAATTCTACAACATCGGCTCCTTGAACCAGCTCTCGAGCCCGTTCGGCAAACCAGCGGGGGCCACCTACACGCTGATCAACGTTCGCGGCGAGACGGTCTTGAAGCCCGGCCCATGGGTCCCCACCGACACCGTGGCGGTCGCCGAGATGCTGGTCGCCTCGTTCGGCGGCGGTGGCGGACGCCAGCTGCGCCACGTGGCGCTACGCAACTACCTCAAGCAATTCTTTACCAAGCATGGCGACAGCACACCTGCCGATACCGCCACCGCCGTCTTCGACGACGTGCGCTGGGTGTACGACACGAAGTCGCCAACCTCGATGCCCGTCACCGGCGCCGTGCAATCGCTGATCACCGAAAACGGCACCAGCCCGCTCGACCCACCGCCGGCCTGTCCGCTCGGGCCACCGACTGTCGTGTCTCCGAACGCCCGCGCCAGCGCGCCCAGCTCACGCCGCGCCGACGCCGATCTGCCGACCTCGTCGGTTCAAGAAGCCCTCGACCAAATCTCACAGATGCAGGAACGCTTGCGCCAGCGGCGCCACGACTTCGGCGTTCCCACCCTCAAGGGCAGCAACGGCTGGGTCGTCGCCCCCGGGCGGTCGGCCAACGGCAAGGCGTTGCTCTGGGGCGGACCACAAGAAGGTTTCGACGTGCCGAACATCGACAATGAAACCTACGCTCGCACTCCGGACAACGTCGTCGGCGGCATGAAAATCCCGGGAGCGCCGGCTGTCTTGATCGGCGAAACCGACAAGTTCGCTTTCACCACAACGTCGGGCGAGATGGACAACGGAACTCTCTACGCTGAAACGCTCGACCCGTCGCGCGCGCCCGCCGATCCGCAGACGGCGGACAGCAACTACTACTACCTCTTCAACGGCGAGTATCGGAAGATGGATCGCCGCGTCGAGGTCGTTCACTTCGCCGGCGAGAACCCGGGGCTCGCACCGGCGTACGGCAAAGTCATACGGGCGCCAGTACTGTTCAACGTCTTTCGCGTCAACGATTGCGATCCGCAGCATTTCCACGGTCCGGTGATTGCCTGGGATCTCAACCCGAGCGCTCCGCGCGCTTACACCTTCAAGTCGGCGTACTGGAAGAACGAGACGTCGACGCTGCAAGGCTTCGCCGGATTCAACACCGCCAAAAGCTTCGCCGACTTCGCAGCGGCGGTACACCAGGTGGTCTCGCTGCACAACTTCTTCTACGCCGACACGCTCGGGAACGTCGCCTACTGGAGCGCCGGTAGCAAGGTGAACTTCCCACAAGGATACGACAACCGCTTCCCCGCCGACGGCAGCGGTTCGACGGAGTGGCTGCCGAACGCCGACGGCAGTATGTACACGCCGTTCAGCAAAATGATCTATGCCGTAAATCCGCAGCAAGGGTACGTCGTGAACTGGAACACCAAGCCGGCCGATCAACCCTGTGTTTTCGAAGGCAACGGCCACGACGAGCACTGGGGGCAGATCTACCGTTCCGAGCGCATCGGATTTCTTCTCGCCAACAGCCACAACTTGAATCTCGAAGATATCCGCCTGATCGCCAAGGACATCGGCACCATCGACGACAGCGAGGACACCGTCTCGCCGAACGCGCCGTTCTTCGTACCCTACATCCGACAGGCCTACGACAACCTGACGCAGGCCGACTCACCGCTGGTCGATCCGTCGACGCATCCACTCCTAGCGCAAGCCGTGGCCACCCTGGAGACGTGGAACGACTACTTGGCCGACACCACCAAGATCTACGGCGCCAACGGCCACTACGACCCCGCCTACAGCCCGTTCCTCGGCCAGCCGGGGCAATCGATCCTGTTCCAGTGGTGGTACATCTTCCGCCAGAACCTGTTCGGCGGCGGTTTCAAGACCAACGAGCCATTCGTCGGCACCGTCAACTTTGCCGATCACAGCATCGACGGAAATGACTATGTCGGTGAAACGACGATCAACATGGCCGTGCATGCGCTGGAAGGGGCAGACACCGGCAAGCCGCAGCTCTTCCAAGGTGACTACTTCGGCGGCCAGCGCGACCAGATCTTCATCCAAAGTCTCAACGAAGCAATCGAGCTCTTGCGCGGTACGGCGCCGCTACCGCACCTGTCGTACGGCAACTGTCACGGCGGCAGTACCGATACGCCCGGGTTCGGAACCGACGACATCCGTCAATGGGGCTGGCGCGAACGCACCAACCTCGACATGGATTGCCACGGCAGCCTCACCGATCCGATGTTCGCCGCCGGCACCAAGGCGACGCACTTCGGCAAAGTCGCCACCAACAACCGCAGCACCTACATGCAGTATCTTTCGCTCAGCCAACCACCGGAAGGTTACAACGTGATCGCCCCCGGCCAAAGCAACTTTATACGCCATCACCATAAGAAGGGCGGACGAGTCGCCGGCCACTACGGCGACCAAGTCGACCTGTTCCGCAACTTCCAGTACAAGCCGATGGCGTTGCCGTAAGACGTCGAGGAGTCGAGGGGTCGACCCTTTGCCCCTCGACTCCTTGACCCCTCAATCCGGCCGATCGCCCGGACATGCCATTGCCCTTGTCACCAGCAGCAAAGCCGTCGTAAGGTCAGCCTTGCTTCACGATCGGGAGGGGTGCCCACAATGAAACGTTCGACCGGCCTACTTGCCGTAGGTGTGCCGTTTGCCGCCTTGCTGCTGAACAGTCAGCCTGCGCTGGGACACGGCCAGCCGCCCGACCTTGCCTTTTACGGCAATTTCACCGGCGCCTCATTGACCTGCCAGCAAGCGGTCGGACGCGCCGCGCGCATCTGTTTCGAGGAGGCGCTGGCGGCGCAACAACACTGCATGGACGTTCAGATGGCCGGCGGCGACTGCGATACGACGCAACGCGACGCTGCGGTCGACGCGGCCAAGCTCGCCGCGCGTGATGCCGTCGTCGCCCATTGCGACAATGTCTCGTTGCAGGTGTTGCAGTTTCTCGGCGTCGACGACGCGCAAACCGACGTCGTCAATTCGTGCGAGGCTCAGACCGCCGCGGCGTTGTCGGTCATGTACGCCCCGGTCGGCGGAGGCGGGGCCATTGCCAATCCCGGACCGAGCAGCGATGCGTGTCTGCGCGCCGGAGCCGAACAGGGGCGGCGTTTCATGCGCTATGTCCTGCGAGCCCGCGACCGCGCGCTCAACGGTATCGCCCGCAGCAACCTCGGCCCCAGCCTCAAACAAGCGCGCCTGGCGCGCGTCAATCAACGCATCGCGACGCTGCGTCAGGTCGTCGGCGACCGGATCAGCGCCGCGTGCGGCAGCGCCGAGATTTTTGCCGCACGCTACGGACGCAGCATCGGCGCCTTCCTTGATCTCTCCGAAGCACGCGCCAACTGCATCACCGGCGCAACCTACGTCCAGAACGCCATCACCTGTCCCGCTCCGGCTTGCGGCAACGGCGCCAAAGAACCGGGCGAAGAGTGTGACGACGGCAACGGCATCGACGACGACGCCTGCCACAACAACTGCACCAAGACGAGCTGCAGCTTCTTCCCCACCAGCTACCAACTCATTCAGGCGGCAATCTTCGAGAGCAAGGGCTGCACCAACGACAGCTGCCACGGCTCGGCGAAATCGGGCGGTCTCGACCTACGACGCGACGCCGCCTACGAGAGTCTCGTCGACGCGCCGTCGACCATCAGCTCCTTGAAACGCGTCGAACCGGGAGACAAGGATCGTAGCCTCCTGTGGCGCAAGCTTTCTGCTGCGACGCTCGGCAACGTCCCCGATCTCGAGGGCGGGCCGATGCCCAGCGGCGGCTTGCCGCCCCTGACCGAAAACGAGCTCGAAGCCGTGCGCTTGTGGATCTATTCCGGAGCGCCGCGGACCGGCGTGATCAATGGGATCGCCAACCTGCTCGATGCCTGCGCGCCGCCGCCGAACCCGCTCTCCATCCGGCCGCCCGACCCGCCGGCCGCCGGAGCCGGCGTGCAGATGCACATGCCGCGCGTCGAGCTCAAACCGAAGAGCGAAACCGAAGTCTGCTTTGCATCGTACTACGATTTCACCGACCAGGTGCCGCCCGAGGCACGGTCGTCGTACGGCACCTTCCGCTTCAAGAAGCGCGTCGAGACCCAAGACCCGATGAGCCACCATCTCATCATCCACATCTACCTCGGCCAGTACGACACGAATGATCCGAGCTGGGGACCGTGGACCTGCAAGGGCGGAGCGCAGGCCGGTGCGGTCTGCGACCCAAAGAATCTGACCGCCTGCGGCGACGGTGTCTGCGGCACCGATCCGAAAGTCGCCGTCGGTTGCCTCGGCTTCGGACCACCGGACTACAACGAAGGCAAGGCCCCGGCGTTCGGCGGATCGCAGCAGCCGATTTCGTACAACGCCTTCCCCGACGGAGTGTACGAGGAGCTGCCGCTCAAAGGCATCGTCGTGTGGAATTCGCACGCCTTCAACCTGACGCAGGAGCCGGCCAAGGTCGACGCCTGGGTCAATTTCGATTTCGCCCAGAAAGCGGAACAGCTGTATCCGGTGCAAGGCGGCATTCTCGACCCCGACAACAAGATTTTCATCATGAACGTGTCGCCCTTCCAGCGAAAGCGCTACTGCTACCACTACACCTTCGATCGCGGCGCCACGGTCTTCGAGCTGTCGTCGCACATGCACAAGCGCGGTAAGCTGTTCCAGATCTACTCGCCGAGCAACGACCTGATCTACACCAGCACGCAGTATAACGACCCGGTGCACCTGCGGTACGCGCCGCCGCTGCTGCTCGACGGCGCCGACCCGGCGTCGCGCACATACAACTACTGCGCCGAGTACGACAACGGCGCCACCAATCCGGCGGAGGTCAAACGCAAGTCGACATCGCCGAAACCACCCAACGGCGTTCCCATCGGTGGCCCGTGCGCCAAGCCGACTCACTGCGCCGAAGGACTGGTCGGCAACGAGTGTCGCGGCCTCACGGCGGCGGCGCGCGACCAGTCGTGCGACACCAGCCCGGGCGCCGGCGACGGACGCTGTGACGCCTGCACGCTCACCGGCGGGGTGACGACGGAAGATGAGATGTTCCTCTTCCTGGCAACGTACTACTGCGACCCGGCATTCCCCGGTGTTTGCCGAACCTACCGGGCCGATCCGACACAGTAACCTCGAACGACAACCGAGCACCGTCACCGATCCGGGAAGAATTGCGATCGCTGGCGGTGTTCGAGCCCGTCGACGGTGACGATTGATTCACGGACCGGTCGCCCTTAGGCTCAGCCGCGCATGATGAAAGCGATCCATTCGAGCGCCTTGTGCCTCCTCCTGCTGCTGACCGGGACAGCGCTCGCCGCGCCGGCGGTCTCACGACCGAGCATCGGCTGCACCTACAACGCGGTTGACCACGGACGGCATTTGCTTCGCAAGACCAAAGTCGACGGTGCCTCGCGCGACTACATCCTTGACGTGCCGGACAATGTGCAGGCGCACACGGCGGTACCGCTGCTCTTCGACTTCCACGGCTTCGGACACAGCGGCGAAGGCGTCTGGCAGGTTTCGGAGTTCAAAGGACTGGCCGAACAGGAACGGTTCATCACCGTCTATCCGGAAGGCCTCTCCGTCCACCTGTTGAATCGCGACGGAGCCGGATGGGAGATCTTCAAAAACGACGGCAACCGCGATCTCGCTTTCGTCAAATCCATGCTCGACCACATCGCGAACACCTACTGCATCGATCTCAATCGGATCTATGCCACCGGATTCTCCAACGGCGCTTTTCTCAGCAACTTGCTGGGCTGTACGATGTCCGACACCTTCGCCGCCATTGCCCCGGTCAGCGGCGGCGCGATCACGACCGCGTGCGCACCGCCGCGTAGCGTGCCGGTCATCATTCATCATGGCCGCAACGATCCGTTGATTGCGGTCGCGAAAGCACGCGAGATGCGCGACAACTGGATCGAGAAGAACGGCTGCCACGGCAAGGTCGACGGCGACGGTTGCGAAATTTACGATGGCTGTCGCGACGCTGCCGAGGTGGTTTACTGTGAAGACAACGGCGAGCATCGTTGGCCACAGGCGGCAACCCGGCGGATCTGGGATTTCTTCAAGAAGCACCCGATGCCGTGAGCCGCAACGCGGCACGTCACGACGTGGGTGTCGAAACGATGAATTAGCGTCCGCCGCCCGCCGTCGGTCGCCCGTCGTGAACGCCCGAAGGCGCCTCCCCAACGGCGCGAATCTCGCGGTCGGAGCGAACGACCTCCTCGAGCGTCAAGGCCGGAAACGACACGAACGGCGTCGTACGAATCGGGCACTCCCGGATGTCGCATTGCGCGCAATAGAAGCGCCGGCACGGGTCCATGTGGAAGACGATTTCGCCTTCCATGGCGCCCGCGAGAATGACCTCGCGTTCGAAAGCGTCGGCAGCGTCGTGCGCCTCCTTCACCGGCCAGAATTCTGGCACCACCAGATGCGCATCGATGTGCGTGAAGCGTCCGGAGCGGATGGCGCGCATATTGTGAACCCGTATGATCCCCGGAAGCATGTTGGCGTTCATCGCTTCGATGAGTTTGTGCAAGAGGCCGCTGTCTTCTTCGTCGAGCAGGCCGCCGGCGGCATGACGGACCAAGCGGAAGCCGGTAAAGGACAAGTTGACGCCGACGACCGCCGCTACGATCGGATCGAACCAAACGAAGCCAGTGACCCGCACCAACAGCAAACCGATGACGACACCGAGACTGGTCCAGAAATCGGAGATCACGTGCTGGCCGTCGGCAACCAGCGTTAGCGAGTGATGACGGCGGCCCGTACGCACGAGAAATCCGCCCAACGCCAGATTGGCGAGGCCTGCCACGGCGGTAATCGCCAAGCCGACATCGAGTTGGCGCACCTCGACGCCACGCACGGCGCTCAGTGCTGCTTCATAGATGATCATCGTCGCCGCGAACGCGATGAGCCCGCCCTCGAAAGCGGCGGAGAAGAACTCGATCTTGCCGTGGCCGTAGGGATGGCTGCGATCCGCCGGGCGCCCGGCAAACATCAATCCGCCGATGGCAAAAACGGCCGCAACGACATTGACGATGCTCTCCAAGGCGTCGGAAAGCACCGCAGTCGAACCGGTCAGCTCGTAGGCCAGGTACTTGGCGCCAAGCAGGATGGTACCGACGATCAGAGAAACGAAGCCAGCCTTGAGGCGAACGCCAGAGTCGACCGCCACTTCTCCTGGGTCGTGCAACAGGCTCGTCGCAATCGTCGTCATTCGACACTTGTTAGCGCAAGTGCACGGAGCTGCGAAGCCCGCCCCTGCCGATCGACCGGTCTCAGGGGATACGGATCGCCGGGCCCTGCCCGCCGCCCTCGGCCTCGCCGAGGGCTCGCTTGGCGTCGTTCATCGCAGCACGATAGATTCCCTGCGCCATCAGCGATGGCTCTTCGCTGAGTCGGCGGGCGTAGACGTCGCGCTTCAGCGCTTGCGCTTCTCGACTCTCGGGGTCGGCCCGCGTCGCCCATTCCGCCACGTGCGCCGCGCTCTTCGATTCGCCGGCGTCCAGCAGCGCGCGGCCGCGTACGACGAGCGGGGCGACGCCTCCCGCCAGGCGAGCGATCTCCGAAGCCTGGACCGACGGCGTTGCCGGCAGCAGCTCGGCCGCGTTGCCGTTCCACCAACCACCCCACAAGCGTAGCAAATTGCGCACGATGAACTTCGGGTGATCGTAGTGTGCCTGCAGGAACGGACGCTGCGACAGCTGCGCATCGGGCTCGACGGCGTGAAAGATCTCCTCCGCAGTCTGTCCGGCATTCATGCGCTCGAGCACCTGGTCGATGATCACTCGCAGGTAACGCGCCGTTTCCGTCAGCACCGTACGCACTGCGTCGGCGCCTTGTACCGCCAGGCCGTGGCCCGGGAATAGAAACTCGGCGTTCAACCCCGCCATGGACTCCAGCGCCTCGGCCCATTCCAATGGGTAACGCTGCACCTTCTGCGGGTTGCCGCAGTTCGGCGCCTGCCAGATGATGAGATCGCCGCAGAACAGGTAGCGCCGCGCCGGAACCCAAACGAAGCACGCATCGTCGGTCTCACCCTTGGCCGCGACGCAACGCACCTCGACGTCGCCAATCCGTTGCGTCAGGCTGTCTCGGAACGTCAGCGTCGGCCAGATGAACCGGTTGGGAAACATCGGCTGCGGCAGACTGAACTGGCGCTGGTTGATGCGCGCATTCCAACCGTGCGTCAGAGCATAGCGCCGGAAACGCGCCGGGCAGTTCTCCTGAGCGATGATTTGCGGTCGATCGCCGGCGTCGATGAACGGTTGCAAGCCGAAGGCATGGTCGGCATGACCGTGCGTGTACACGGCCGAATGCAACGCCGCGTCGGACCACGCACGCACCGCTTGGTGCACGCTCGCCGCCGTGTGCGCAAAACCGGGGTCGATGATCATGAGCCCGGCGGGGAGCCGTAACGCATACGTGTTGACGAACGAAGCAATCATCAACACATCGGGTGCGACCTCGGCCGGGTCGGCGAACATGTTGACACGTGCGCGCAGCGGATCGGTCGTAAGCAGAGCCATGCCTTCCTCCTGGGAACCGGTCCTTCGTCAAACGCGATGCTTCAGCTTGCGACCGAACGCCGGTTTCGGCGGCCGCACCGGCTCGGCGGGCGTCTTATCGGGAAAAGGGCACAGGTCGGCGATCGAGCATTCCGGACAGCGCGGCTTGCGTGCCACGCAAACCTTGCGGCCGTGCGCCTGGATCAGCGTGCAAAAGCGCGTCTGCTCGAGCTTCGGAACGATGAGGTTGAGGTCATCCTCGACCTTGTCCGGATCGGTCTGCTGGCTCAGACCAAGGCGTTGCGACAGACGCAAGACATGCGTATCGACACCAATCGCCGGCATGCCGAAGGCGTTCCCGAGCAGGATGTTGGCCGTCTTGCGGCCGACGCCGGGTATAGTCAGCAACTCCTTCTGCGTCGACGGCACCTGCCCACCGAAGTTTTCGATCAAAGCCCGACAGCAACCCTGAAGGGCGCGCGCTTTGTTGCGGAAGAACCCAGTCGAGTGGATGTCGACCTCGAGCTCCTCCACCGGAACGCGCACGTAGTCCTCCGGCTTGCGATATTTCTTGAAGACGATCGTTCGCGTCACCTCATTGACCTTCTCGTCGGTACACTGCGCCGCCAAGATCAACGAGATCAGCAGCTCCAACGGCGAGCTGAAATGGAGCGCCAGCTTGGCATCCGGGTACGAACGTTGCAGCCGCAAAAGAACCTTGGCGACGCGCTCGGCTTTGGCGGTTCGTGAAGCCATGGCGGCGACCATTACAGCAGCAAGCGAGAAGCATCAACGCACCACGGCTTGCACCCTTGACTCTCGGGCAGCCCGCAGCGAGGATACCCAACGAATCCGGGAAGAACCCACCTGCCATGAAAGCACGCACACGGTTTGCGCTTATACTGTTCGCGATAGCGGCAATCGGGCTGTCTTTTGCTGCCTATCGACCGTGGGCGCAGGAGGTCGGTGACGAAGAACCGCCGTCCGTAAGCGAAAAAGATCTCGCCATGTACGTTGATGTCTACAAGGCGATGCAGAGTGATCACGACCTGACGATCGAAGCCGCCATCCAGCCTTTTCATCTGGGTCTCGAGGAGTTCCGACAAATCGAACGCAAGATTCAGAATCAACCGCGCTTGGTCGACCGGGTCCGCGAGGCCTTGCTCGAACACGTCAAAGCGCATTCGGCTTTCGCTCAGGGGCTGAGCACGCCAACCCCGGTGGCAACAGCAACTCCGAAGAAGCACAGCAAGAAGTGACCGGCCGCCTTCGGGCTCGATTGCGTCCGACGGTCGTCCGTTTGTTCCGTGATTATCACGTTGCCTCTCTGCAGAAATGTTCGTCGACGTCACTTGCAAGAAATGCGGGCAGCGCAAACGTCTCGACGTCGGCGGCCCAACCGAGGGTCAGGCGCTGGAAGAGTACCTGCGCTTCACCACCGATCGATTGTCACACCAACCGAGCTTCGGTTGCTTCGGCGGCCATTTCGAGCTGGCGCCGCCGTTACCTCGATTTTGGGATATCCACTGGGACACGCTAAGCGAGTCTTGACCCCTGCGCGTATCGCGCTTGCAACTGTACCGGTGGCTGGGCACACTTCGCGTGTGGCTCCATGAAAAGGAGAAGAAGATGGGCGATGATCAAAATGAGTCAGGACCGATTGATCCACAAGAGGCGCTTCGACTCATCGACGACGCGCGCGGCCGTCTCCGAACCGCGATTTGGGCCCTGCACGGAATGCATCAGGACGTCAACGCGTTGACCGTCGACGACCTCGCCGATATCGAACAGCTGCTCACCGAAATTCTCGACAACTCCCTAACCCCGGCTTTCGAATCGATCAGCCAAGCCGTGGGTGGAGATTCGGGCGCGGTCACAACTCACTAAGACAAACGCTCTCGACCGGACGTGAGCAAACGCAGTAGCTCAGACGCAACGCAACTGCGTGCCTTGGAGCAAAGCGTTGCCGATTGCGTGCGTTGCCCGCGGCTGGTCGACTACCGCCAGCGTGTCGCCTGCGAAAAGCGCCGAGCGTTTAGCGCCTGGGAGTATTGGGGCCGTCCGGTACCCAGCTTCGGCGATCGCAGGGCCCGTCTTTTGATCGTGGGTTTGGCGCCGGCCGCTCATGGCGGCAATCGCACCGGGCGAATCTTTACCGGCGACCGCAGCGGCGATTGGCTCTACGGCACTTTGCACCGCTTCGGATTTGCCAACCAGCCGGTGTCGACCGACCGTGACGACGGCCTGGTCCTGTCCGACGCCTACGTCACAGCCGCCGCCCACTGCGCACCGCCCGACAACAAGCCGACGAAGGAAGAGTTCGCCAACTGCCAGCTCTACCTCGAGCGCGAGCTGGAGTTGCTGTCCGCTGTGCGCGTCATCGTCGCACTTGGCGCCATTGCCTTCGGAAGCGTCCTGCGCGCATGGTCGGTGGCAGGTCGGACGCTGCCCCAGCCAAAGCCGCGGTTCGGGCATGACGCCGCCTACGACATAGGTGTCACGTTGATCGGCTCCTACCACCCCAGTCAGCGCAACACGCAGACCGGCTTCCTGACCCAGCCGATGTTTGACGCCGTTTTCGCGCGTGCACGTTCGCTGCTGAAACAACGCGACTCGATTCGATAGGCCACGGGCTCGGGCACAGCGAAGAAATCCGCGGCCAACGGCTTGACTCGGAGTCGAGCAGCGTCGACTGTGTCGGCTTTGGGGAGGGTTCGATGAAGCATCGCCGCCTTGGCCGCACCGGCCTCGTCGTCTCAGAGATCTGCTTGGGCACCATGACGTTCGGCAACCAGGCCGACGAAGCGACCAGCTTTGCGATCATGGACAAGGCGCGCGAAGCCGGCGTCGACTTCCTCGACGTCGCCGAAGTCTACCCTGTTCCGCCCGAACCGAAGTATGCCGGCCGCAGCGAAGAGATCGTCGGCAAGTGGATGAAAGGCAAGTCGCGTGACTCTCTGTTCATCGCCACGAAGGTCGCCGGTCCCGGTGGCGGTTGGTTCCTGTCGCCGGTACGCGACAACAAGGGATCGCTCGACCGGCACAATGTCCTGCGCGCCGTCGAAGGAAGCCTCAAGCGTCTGGGCACGGACTACATCGATCTCTACCAGACGCACTGGCCGGACCGTGGCGTCCCGATCGAGGAGACACTCGAATCGCTGACCCAGCTAGTCGAGCAAGGAAAGATCCGTTACGCCGGTTGCTCGAACGAAACCGCGTACGGTTTCACCAAGAGCCTGTGGATGAGCGACAAGCTGGGGCTGGCGCGCTACGAAACCATCCAGAACAACTTCAGTGTGCTCAACCGCCGCTTCGAAGACGAGCTGGCCGAAGTGTGCCGGCGTGAGCAGGTCAGCCTTCTGCCCTACAGCCCGATCGCCGGTGGCGTTCTCAGCGGCAAGTATCTCGACGGCAAGTGGCCGGCCGGGTCGCGCTTCGCCATGTACCGCGATCACAACCCGCGCTCGCAGGCGATGACCAACCGATTCGTGAACGACAAGACGCTCGAATCGACACGCCGACTCATGGCGATCGCCGACGCCGCCGGCATGAACGTAGCGACACTGGCCACCGCCTGGTCGCTGGCGCACGATTTCGTCGGCTCGACCATCATCGGTGCCACCAAAGTCGAGCAACTCAACGACACGCTCGCCGCCGCCGAGGTAACGCTGTCCGACGACGTGAAGAAGGCGTGCCACGCGCTGACCAAGGAGATCTTGTATCCGATGGGATGAGTGACACGTCCCTCGCACAAACGTGAATCGGGGGACCGCTCTTCGGCTTTTCCCGGCTACTCCTCGCACACCATCCAAACGTAAGGGAGAGGATTCAAGCATGCCCGAGTCAAACTTCATCGTACAAAAGGTCGAATGGTTTCAACTCCGCGCACCGGACGGGACGCCGTTCTTCGTCATGGTATCGAGTTTGCCGAACGGCTACTTCACCGCGGTGCCCTGCCGGGTGACGATGGAGCTGGCCGCGCATGGGAACATGGGCCTCGGACAGTCCTCGGAAGCGGCCATGGAGCAACTTACCCAGGCCCTCGCCGGAAAAACGCTCGAGCAAATTTTCGCGCACGACTGACCGACGTACGGCCTGCGCAATGCGGGCACACGCAAGCCCGCTGGAGCTGCGGCCGAGCTACACGGCCAGCTTGTAGTGCTTCACCAACCCTTGCAGGTTGCGGTTGACGATGGCGAGGTCGCGCACGGAGCCCTCGATGCCGTGCACGCTCGCGACATTTTGATTGCTGGCCTCGCGGATGTTGGCCATCGACGCGGCAATCTGATCGATGTCGACAAGCTGCCGCTGGCTATTGTCGAGGATGTCGGCCACCGAGGCTGTGGCCTCGGCCAAGCTCGACGCCAGCGAGCGGATGGCGTTGCCGGAGTCGACGCTGAGCTGAATTCCCGACTCGGCATTTTTTGTTGTCCGGTCGCTGGCGAGAATCACATCGGTCGCCGCTTTCTGAATATCGCCGATGATACCGGTGATCTGCGACGCCGCACGCTTGGAACGATCGGACAAACTCTTGATCTCTTGCGCGACGACCGCGAAGCCCTTGCCCTGT
>JACQEN010000057.1 GCA_016200585.1 Deltaproteobacteria bacterium | reverse complement strand
CCACTTGCCGCGAACGAGATCGGAGACACGCGATTGAGCGATCCCCAGGCACTTGGCCGCCGCGACCTGGGTCAGCTCATTCTTCTCAATATAGGAGCGCAGATCCCCCATGAGCGTAGCGCGCATCTGTAGAACCGCCGCTTCTGCTGGATCAAAGCCAAGGTCCAAGAAGACGTTACCGCTGGACTTCGTGGTCTTTCTCTTCATCGCTTCTCTCCTATTTCCCGGTACCGCTTGCGAGCCAGCTCGATATCCTCTCGCCGCGTCCTGCGGGTCTTCTTCTCAAAGGCATGAAGGACGTACACCGCGGCTGTGAGCTTGGCGACGTAGATGACGCGCCATTCACCCAAAACGTGGATGCGTATTTCCATGGCCCCGGGGCCGACCGTCTTCATCGGCTTCCAGTCCGTGGGCGTGAGTCCCTGCTGCACGAAACTCAATTCAAAGCCCGCGGCTCGGCGAGCCTCCGCGGGAAAGCTTCGTAGATCCTCGCGACTGGCGCCGACGAACTCCAAACGCTTCATGCAAATAACTCCATACCTGGCCGCGCACCGAGTATCAACAAACTTAGATAGGGAAGGGCTCAGCCACGAGTGATGGGCGAACCATCCGTAATGGGCCAATCACAGCGGCAAGGCGTGCACCGTTTCGGGCTGGGCGCGGCCGCGAATGGCCAGATCCGCATGGCGCACGAACGCCGCGCAGGTCTCCCGGCCGGCGCGGCGATAGGTCGTGTCGTCGATGGCGACCGCCGCGTCGAGCTCGCGCGTCATGCTCTGCAGCCGGGCGGCGAGATTGACCGTGTCGCCGATCACCGTCCAAATGAACCGGTCCGACGACTGGATGTTGCCGACGAACGCCGGCCCGGTGCCGATACCCACCCCGACGGAGAGCGGTGCCGGATTGCTCGCCGCCCGCACTCCAGAGGCCTCCGGCGGGCGTGCCGGAGCGGCCATCGTTGCCATCCCTGCAATGATCTCGCAGCCAACCCGGACCGCGGCGCGCTCTTTCATCGGTATCTCGTCGGGGGCGCCGAAGACGGCCAGCAGCCCGTCGCCGTGGAACTCGACGACGCTGCCACCGTGCGCCCGCACCACCTGCGAGACCATCTCGGTGTAGCGATTGACGGTGTGGAAGATCTCCTCCGCCTGGCGCGCCTCGGAGAAGCCGGTGTAGCCGCGGATGTCCACGAAGAGCACCGTCACCTCGCGCTCGCCGGCCTCGATGTCCTGGCCGCTGGCCAGGCGCGCGGCGACCGCGCCGGGCACGTAGCGGCGCAGCGCCTCCTGCATGGCGCGCGCCTGCTCCGCCATGGCGGTGGCGTCGAGCGCCAGCAGGCGGTCCGACACCTTGCCCCCGACGGCGCCGAGCCAGGCGAGATCTGTTGGCGTATAGATGTCGCCCAACCGCTTCGGCCCGAGACAGGAGAAGGCGACGAGGTCGGGTCCGCGGCGAAACGGCACCAACACCGCGACATCGAGGGTCTCGATCGCGGCGCGTTCGAAGGGCGTGAGCGAGGTCGAGCGGCGCGCCGTCCAGCGCTCTGCGGCCAGCGGCATCGTGCGCTCCTGGAGCGCCGCAATCAGCGTGCTCTGCGCGGCGAAAGCGGGCGGGGCCGTGCGACCGCGCACCGCCAGCGGCGTGAACACATCACCAGCACGGGCGTAGACGACGGTCGCCGCCGGCTGCAGCAGCGCATCGAGGCGCTCGCCCACCAGGCGCGTCAGCTCCTGCATGTTGGCGCAGCCCGAAATCGCCGCGAGCAGGTGCTCGAAGCCCTGTTCGAGGGCGACGCGCTGCGGGAAGAAGAGTCGGTCGATGCGTGGCCGCACGAACCGCTGCGCCGGCACGACAACCGCCGCGAGGGCGAGCGCGAGTGCGAGCCCGAAGGCGTCGCTGGCGGCCTGCGAGGCGGTCGGCATCACGCCGAGCACGAGGGCCAGGCCGACAATCGCCAGCACGCTGTACGAGAGTGTTGCACTGAACAGCCGGTCGATGTCGAGGAACTGGTAGAAGGCAACGGAGACCAGCACACCGAGCGGGATCGCGACGAGGGCAATACTCCCAACAGCCGCGAGCCCACCTCCCCATTCGGGGATGCCGCCCAGCGCGCTCAAGGCCTGGTAGAGGCCGAGCGGCAACAGGCCCACGTAGAACCCATAGACCACCCACTTGATCTGCCGGCGCCCGAGCGGATCCGCGCGCTGGTACACGCGCGTGAGCGCCACGAGGATCGCGATGAAGAAACCAGGCAGTGTGAGCCCACCCCACTGCCTCAAAATCGGCGCCGGCCCCTTGTCGGGCAACCAGAAAATGGCCGCGACCCACGCCGATTGTAGGAGCGCGAGTGTCCAAGCGAGCGCTCGCTGTCCGCGACCCCACAGCCGCAGGCCTGGAAGGAACTCGTTGGCGTTCCAGAGTGTGAGCACCAAGGCCAGCGGGAGAACCAGCACAATGTCCATGAGTTTGACCCACGGGGCGGTCGGCTCAGCAAAGTAAGGCGTGGAAGCGAACGCCGTGAGCAGGATTGCGGCGGAGAAACGCCACGCGAGGTGCCAGTGGGTGGCCCGCACGAGCAGGAGCAGCGCGGTGCCCACGCTGCCAACAATGAACGGGAGCGGCGCCCACCAAGGATTCCCCACCACCGTCCCATACCCAGGAACGAGGAGCACACGGATGTCGGAGCGCACGCTGCCGTGTTCGATCGTCAACAGCAGCGAGCGGGTGCCGGCCTGTGCCGCGTGCGACCAGCGCAGTATGAATCCGGCGTTGGACACGCCACGAAGGTCGCTCCCCTCCAGGCGCAGCAGGCGGTCTCCCACCGCGAGGGGGCTCGCCTCCGCGCTCGGGGACGACAGAGTTCGTTTCACCACTGGATACGCCTGCTCCCCAGGCGCCGACGACACAAAGAACGGGGCGATCACGAAGTCGCCGCGGATGCCGTGGACCACGGTCATGACGACGCCGAACACGCAGACGGGTAGCAGCGTGCCGAGCAGCAGCCAGTCGACGGCCGCCAGTCGATGCCGGGGCCGTGGCGGTGTGGGTGCCACTGCCGCGGGCGACGGGCGCGACGTGGTGGCCACTGAGGGTGCCAGTGCAGGTAGAGCGGCGGGCGCACCCGTGAGCGGCAACGCTGCGGGCTGTGGCGCCGCGGGCAGCAACGCGGGACTCAGCCGCCCACCGCAGCCACCGCAGAACTTTTCACCGGGCTCGTTCGATGCCCCACACGCGGCGCACGGCGCAACGAGCGCGGCCCCGCATTCCGCGCAGAAGCGGCGCTCGGGGCGATTGTCGTGGTTGCAGGAGGGGCAGTGCATGGCGTGTCTTCTCGCCCGCGGTGTCTAACACACCTGGCGTAAATTTAGACAAGCAGCACCGTGCTCTTAGAACACTTCGCGTCGGGTACGGTGCTGCGCAGAAGGTGGAAAATGGGGCCATCAGGGGCCGCATGGAACGCAAGTGTCTGATGTAGCGTTTGAAGGTGGATTGGTCCCAAGGGGATTCGAACCCCTGTTACCGACGTGAGAGGCCGGCGTCCTAACCACTAGACGATGGGACCGTATGAAGTGCTCGGCGGCGGACAGTCAGGCTGCCCGCCGCCACTTGCGAGCTGAGGAGGAAGGACTCGAACCTTCAATCGCCTGATCCAGAGTCAGGTGGCTTGCCAATTAGCCGACTCCTCAACAACCCAAGCCGGTCGGCAGACTAAGATGCAGGCCGGAACGAGTCAAGTTGTTGCTGGCGAAGCCGGTCCATTTCCCGCAATCGTGGCGAGGGCGTGATCGAGTCGTGTGAGGCTGCGCTGTTTACCCAGGACGTCGAGAATCTCGAAGATCCCCGGGCTCACCGTGCCTCCGGTGATGGCGACGCGTACCGGTTGTGCAACCTTCCCCAATCCTAAGCCGAGATCTGCGGTGGCGGCATCGAAGCACGCTTTGATGCCGTCGTGGTCCCAATTGCTTGCCGCTGCCAGACGCTCGCGCACGGAGCGCAGTACGTGGGTTGATTCGGGTTTCAAATGTTTCGCTGCTGCGTTGGGGTCGATGGTGATGTTGTCGCTGAGATAGAAGTGCGCCATCTCGACCAGTTCGACCAAGGTTTTGGCTCGTTCCTGAAGCGTCTTGACCATCTTCTCGAGCCACTCGTTGCTCTGCTGGAGATCGTAGCCCTTGGCCGCAATGTACGGTTTGACGACTCGCGCCAGTTCGCCGGCCGGCATGCCTTTGATGTAGTGGGCGTTGAGCCACTCGGCTTTCTCGGCGTTATAGATCCCGGCGGCTTTGCCGACGTTTTCGAGCGAGAATTTTTCGATCAACTCCTGGCGTGTGAAGATCTCCTGGTCGCCGTGCGCCCAACCGAGGCGCGCCAGATAGTTTACCAGGGCGTCGGGCAGGTATCCCATCTCGTGGTACGCCAGGACCGAAGTGGCGCCGTGGCGCTTACTCAGCCGCGTCCGATCGGGGCCGAGGATCAGCGGAATATGGGCAAACGCCGGAACCGGGTAGTCGAGCGCACGATACATCTGGATCTGCTTCGGCGTATTGGCGAGGTGGTCGTCACCGCGGATGATGTGGTTGATCTCCATCAGCGCGTCGTCGACGACGACACAGAAATTGTAGGTTGGGGTGTCGTCGGAACGCATGATGATGAGATCGTCGAGCTCGCGATTGTCGAAGACGACGTGACCCTTCACTTGGTCGGCAACAATCGTCTCGCCGTCGATGTGGGCCTTGAAACGGACGGCGAACGGACGGCCGGCGGGCGGATCGTTACGATTGCGGCAGGTGCGGTCGTACATCGGCTTATGTCCCGACTTGAGCGCCACCTGGCGTCTCGATTCGAGCTCTTCGTGGGAGCAATAGCAGCGGTAGGCTTTGCCTTGGCTCAGCAGCCGCTCGGCGTCGGCACGATAGAGGTCGGTGCGTTGGCTTTGGAAGAACGGTCCTTCATCCCATTCGAGGCCGAGCCAGCGCAGCGAATCGAGAATTGCGGTGACCGATTCTTCGGTGGAACGCTCACGGTCGGTGTCCTCGATCCGCAAGACGAAGCGACCGCCGTGATGACGTGCAAACAGGTAGTTGAACAGGGCCGTGCGCGCGCCGCCGATGTGCAGAAACCCCGTCGGACTGGGTGGAAAGCGTGTGCGGACCTGGCTCATTGCTAAGAGCGTGCGAGGTAACAGCGCGTTCCCGGCAAGTCAACGCAAGATCGCTTCGCCATCATTCGCTACCAAAGCGCTTGCCAAGAGCGCGAAAGTTTTAGTATGTCGGCGTCAAACGTCGATTACGCAGCGCTCGGGGCTTGAGCTCTGAGCCAAGGAGGTGGGAATGCGCGAGGTGCAGAGCAGCTGGCATTTCGGGTGGCGTGGGGTACTCCGATCAGCTCTCGTCCTGGGTTGTCTTGCCGCTTGTGCGGCGGCTCCTGCCTGGGCGACGAGCAAGTATGGCCCACTCGAAGTCTCGGGTAATTTTGAAACTCAGAATCTGGTCCAAAACTCAAGGGCTAGCGAGCTTCACTTTATCCAGAACCGCAACACCTTTCGGCTCCGAGTTGATTGGGATTGGCTGGAGAAGGGAAAGCTGATCAACAAGATCAATGTCCCCTTCCTCGAGAGCTCGAAGCTCTACGTTCTCTACCGTGGTGTCTACGACGGTTTCTACGATATCGCGCCCGGAGGTTTGGTGCACGGCCAGACGCGTTTCGACGACATGGTGGGAGGCTCGATCAACAACGTTCCTCACGACCAGCGTACGGCGATGAAATGGGAGAACACGCTACGCGAGGCCTATGTTGACGCCAAGGTCAAGGACTACCCGGTGAGCTTGCGCATCGGTCGCCAACAGGTGATCTGGGGCGAGAGCGACCAGTTCCGCATCATGGACATCTGGAACCCGCTCGACATCACTTGGCACTTCCAACAGGAGTCGTGGGACAACATTCGCGTCCCGTTGTGGTTGGCAAAGGGATTGTGGGACATCGGCCAGATCGGACCGTTGTCGAACAGTTTCTTGGAAGTCGTCTACAACCCCTTCGACTTTCAGCCGGGAATTAAAGCTGCCTTCCTGCCTCAACCTTGGGCGTTGCCATTCCCCGACCCGCTGCGGACCGGTCAAGTGCAGGCCGGAGCCGTTGTGGGTGGTACAGCTGGCTTCTTGCTGTCGCCGCGATTCGATCTGCAAGGGACGAGCCTGCGCAAGGGGAATTTTGAACGGAACCCGCAGGACGCCAGCGAGGTCGGCACGCGCTTTCACTTTGTGACCCCCCAAGGTGTCGAGATGTCGGCCGACTACCTCTACGGCCGCGGACGTGGGGTCGGTGCAGCCTCGCCATTTGCGGTAAAGATTGAAAAGCTATCGCTTCCCTTTAAGTCGACCGACCACCCTCCATCCATTGGTAGGTTCAGTGACGGAACAAATTCTCAACCCGTCGCACCCATTGATGTGCAAGCGGAAGTTGTTCATCCGTACATGCACATCTTCGGACTCACGGGAAACTATTTCGAGGGAGACTTCACCAACACGGTCTGGCGGTTTGAGACCGCTTACGCGATGGGCGAGCCTTATCAAACGATTGAGGAAGATAAGCGCGTTATTGTGAGGTACTCTGATGGCGTTCCTGCCGGTTCGCCCAAGAATCCTAATCGGTCGCCGTTAGGCTATACCAGGCGTGACATCTGGACTGGCATGATTGGTTTTGACCGACCGACGTGGATCCGATGGCTCAATTCAAAGGCAACGTGGTTTATCACAGGGCAGGTTTTCTGGAACTACACGACTGGTAACGTAAACGTGTTGCGCGGTAACTCGGGAGCGGGAGATAGTCCATACTTCACACCTACTAAAGGAATCGGTTCTGGCAAGGCACAAGGCGTAGGTAGCTGGATAACCGGGTCGTATACGGGACAGGTTGAGCGATTACAGGATGGCACGATCGCGGGCAATGGCGACGACATCCGTCGGTGGGAACATCTGGTGACCATCGCCGGTACCAGCTTCTACCGCAGCGGTACCTTGGTGCCGTTCTGGGCGGCGGCTTGGGATCCCGTCAACAGCAACCTCGAGCTGTTGTGGAATCTCGACTACTACTACAGCAACGACATCATCATTCAGCTGCAGCAAAAGTATTTCATGCAATACGGCAGCGGGCTTCCGAGTAACGACCCATGGTTTGCCGGCGGCCGCTTTTCCCGGCGTGACGAAACCGGTGTGAAGATCACCTACCAGTTCTGATCGCAGTCGGCGGACATGTGAAAGGGAGAATCAGGAGCGGGAACGGCGAATGTACTTCGCCGGTTTCCGTCCCTGATTCCTCGTTCCCGGTTCTCCAATTCCTCTTCAATCGTCTTCGACAAGCGGTACTCTTCGCAAGCGCAGCTCGCGCACGAGTCCGTGGCGAAACTTGTCGTACGATTCGTCGTACGCCTGCCACCACTCGTCGTCCGCTTCTCGCCGCAGCCCGACCCGCATGGCCGTTTGCAGCCGCGGGGTGAAGATTCGCAAGCTGCCGAGCACCTCGACGCGGAAAACGGCGACCTTCAGGTCGCTGCCGGCGATTTCCAACCAGATGGGAGTCTCGACACCTTCAGGCGAGTCGCTGGCCTCGACGGCGGCGAGCTCACGCTCCCACCACTCGCCGCCGCTGCTCGCCTGAGCTCCGGTTTCGAGCTTCGATAAGATCGCTTCGGCGCAATCCGCGGCGTTGAGAAATGGACCTTGGCCGCTGCGTCGACCAGGGTTCGCCGGCGCGAATGGCAAACAGACGCGGCCGGGTGAGTCGGCCCGCAAGCCCGCATAGATCGCCGGAATGATCTCCCGCAACTCGTCTTGGCGACCGGCGGCATAGGCGGCGAGTCCGCGCTGATAGACCTCGGATCTGCGAACCTCGTCCAGGGCCTGCCGCCAGATCGAACCGACAGCGACAATCTCATGCGCTGCCTTGTCCACTTCTGCTTCCGAAAGGTTGTTCTGGCGCAGCAGGCTGCGCAGCCGGCTGCTCAAGGCAGAGATCTGTGGCAGCAGCTCGGCTTCGGCACGCTGACGCAGCACCGCGAAGCTACACGCCACCGAGTACAAGCCGCCGATTTCGGCGATCGCCGCTTCGAGTGCAATGAGCTGGTCCGCGGGCATGGGCAGATTGTAGCGTGATGACGCTTGCAGGGAAGACAGCCGGTAAGCCGATCCGACCGGGCGCACGAATCGTCGTTTCATGTGTATGCCGGCTTCCACACTCGGCGGATCGGCTTTGTTTGCCTGCGCCGGACAATCTGCTAGCTGATGCGACCGCATGACCTCGAAGTTCATTCGTCCGAATGTTGCCGCCATGGCCGGCTACGTTCCCGGCGAGCAGCCGCAGGACCGGCGTTACATCAAGCTCAACACCAATGAAAACCCGTATCCGCCGTCGCCGCGGGTGATCGAAGCGGTACGCGCTGCGGCCGGTGACGACCTGCGCCTTTATCCGGATCCGATGGCGAACGCCGTCCGCGACCGCGCCGCGCAGCGCTACGATCTGGCACGCGACAACATTCTGGTCGGCAACGGTTCGGACGAATTGCTCAGCTTGATCCTGCGAGCTTGCATCGGCCCGCAGGATCGCGTCGTCTATCCGTGTCCCACCTACAGCCTGTACGATACTCTCGTCGACATCCAGGAAGGCGAGATCGTCCGCGTTCCATACCCTTCCGACTTTCAGCTCCCGTCCGGCTTGGTCGAAGCCCGCGGTCGCGTCACCATCCTCTGCCATCCTAACTCGCCTTCGGGCATGCCGGTGCCGATCGAGAAGATCGAAACCCTGGCGCGTTCGCTCGAGGGACTCGTCGTGGTCGATGAGGCCTACGTCGACTTCAGCGCCCAAAGCGCGCTGCCGCTGCTGCGCAAGCTCGACAACGTTCTCGTGCTGCGGACGTTTTCGAAATCGTTTTCGTTGGCCGGCATGCGCATCGGCCTGGCCTTCGGTGCACCGCCGTTGATTGCCGAGCTGCTCAAGGTGAAGGACTCGTACAATGTAAGCCGCACGTCGATTGCCGCCGCCGCCGCCGCGCTCGACGACTACAGCTGGATGACCGAAAACGTGGCGCGCATCTGCCGTACGCGCGGCCGCTTGATCAAGGAGCTGCGGGCGCGGGCCTTCTCCGTCCTCGATAGCCAAACGAATTTCGTCCTGGCACGTCGCCCGGGGGTCAGCCTCGAACCGCTCTATCGACAGCTCAAGGAGCGCGGTGTTTTGGTACGCTACTTCGCGACCCCCGAGCTGTTCGACGCCTTACGCATTTCAGTCGGTACGGACGCAGAGATCGACGCCTTGCTCGCGGCGCTCTAGCCGCGTTCGCCGGTTACCGTGGCGGCGTCAGAGACGCGACGACGTTACTCGTCACCATCGCCATCACCGTCGGCTTCACCCTCGTCGCCCATCCCGGCAGCGTCGTTGGCCGCTGGGTTGCCGACGGCCACCGTCGGTGTCGCTCCGCCGGGTGTCGGTGTCGGAGCAAGGATGAAGTCCTGCGGCTGCTTTTTCATACGCGTGATGAGGTAGTCGCGAACCTTGAAGACCGTCGGTCCCCCGGCTGCCATGCCGAAGTAGTCCTTCGAGCCTTGCTCGTTCTTGTGTTCGCCGATCAGAATCGTTCCAACCGCTTTGCCGTCATCACCGGTTAGGGTCGCGCTCAGGTAGGGTTGATCGAGCCCATAGGCCTCCAGGCCGGTCGGATTGTCGGAGGCGATTTCGAAGCCCTTCATGTCGTGCAGGTCGCCGATCCACTGCGTGATGGTGTTGACGTTCGGAGGACCCTCTTTGCCTTCGACGTGCCAGCTCTGCTTGTCGCCGGCGACGAGCTTGAACTGCGTGGCGTCGGCAAACTTTGCGTCGACAGCGCTGATCTTGGCTTTGTCGAATGCGAGGAGCGTCTTGTCGCGGAAATCGGTGACGTCTTTGTTGAGGTCGCGCATCACCCAGTCGCTGACGGCGTAGACCGTGGGCATGCCGCTGGCTTGCAGGTAGATCTCGGCTTTCTTCTCCGGGTTGTCGCCGCCGATCAAGATCTTCTTCGACGCATTGTCTTTGCCCAAGGACAGATCGATGCTCAGGCGCGGTTTGTCGAGTCCGTACTTGCTCAGGTCGGTGGGGTTGTCGTTCGGGAAGTCGACGGCGCGCATCGACCGCAGGGTCGACAGGAACGAGCGCACGGTCGGGGCATCGGCAGGGTAGGGGCCCGGCTGCTCGAGGGTCCAAGCGTCGTCCTTGCGCACCAACGTCAAACCCTTGCTTTCACCGTGGAGCTCGAACTTCTGAACGTCAGCGTCGGCGAAGTTGAGGATCGTCTTGTCGCGCAGGTCCTTGGCCTGCTTGTCCATTCCGGAGCGAAAGGCCGAGCCGGCGAGCAGGATCTTCTTATCGTCGGCGCGCGAGATGTAGGTCGAGAAACCAACCGGAGTATTCTTGCCGATCGACACCGCAGGCAGCTGCTTGTCCTTCAGTTTGACGGTCACGGTCGCAAACGGCTTGTCGAGGCCGTAGACGGAGAGGTCGCTGGAAGCGTCGGTCAATTCCTTCTTGACCTCGCACTCCGAGATCGCGTTGACCAGGTTGTCGACACTGACCTTGTCGGCGCCGACGTCGAGGGGTTTGGTCATGTGCCATTCGTCGCCTTGTTTCTTCAAGGCAATCTCATGGTCCTGATAGACCAGGCTGACTTCGGCGACCTCGTCGGTTTTGAATTGGAAGAGGGTCTTCTTTTGCGCCTCCTCTTTTTCTTTGGGAAGCTCGACCCAATACATGTAGCCGCCCAGACCGAGCAGCACGACGAGGAGAATCAGAGTGGAGCGCAGACGCATTGCGGACGACGTCCGTTACCGTTCGGCTACTCGCGTCGCCACCAGACGGCGAGGCCGGCGAGCAGCAGCATTTGGGGGATCAGCAACACGGAGAGATAGAAGATCACCGTGAACTGTTCAGGCGAGAACGTCGCCCGTGACGCCCGAATGGCACGTGGTCGGACCGACACCAGATCGGCTTGTCCGACGAGCCAGCCGACGCTGTTCATTGCCAGGTCGCGGTTGTAATAGGTTCCTTCGAACTCGCGGTTGGCAGCGAACTCCACGCTGCCGAACACGACCAGACGTTCGGAGCCGTCTTTCTCCTTGCCCATTTGCTTGAGGTTGGCGTCGACGGCGACGGCAATAGGTACCGGTCCTTTGGTGTCGGCATTTGCATCCAAAGTAGCTTCGCTACGCTGGAATAGACCGTCGAGGTCGGTTTCCCCCCAGCTCGAAGCACTTGTCTTCGCCAGCTCGACACCTTGAAGACCGTTCTTGCCAGTCGTGTCGCTCTTGACCGAACGACTCATGGGGAAAATCGTGCGCTGTTTGAAGTCGCGCGTGATGTCATGCGTTCCGTAGGTGTTTACGAGGGGAGAGAGGCCGAGGGCCGGTCCTTGAAACAAGCGCAGGACCTGATCGACCACCACGTCGTTGCCCAGTTTGACGCCCCATTTCGCCAGAAATGGCTCGAATTGCGCTCCCTCTCGCGGCCCGATCAGGAAGAGCACGTGGCCGGCGTTGTCCATGAACTTCCCGAGGGCGGTGAGCTCGCTGTCCTGATACGACTTCTCGGGGCCAGCGACGACGACGATCGAACAGTCCGCAGGAATGCTCTCCATCGACGCCAGCAGTACCTTCTTCACTTCATAGTTTTCGTTGCTCAGCGCCTGCTTGAAGCTGCCCAGACCTTTGGGTCCTTGCGCATCGTCGATGTCGGGCTCGCCGTGTCCTTCGATGAAACAAACGATCTTCTTGGTCGTGCGCGTCACCTTGATGATCGCGTTCGTGAGGTTTTCTTCCGTCGGTTGGCTCACCGTCGTTTGTTCTTTGTCGTACTCGAGGTGGACGGTGTTGTACGCCTTGATTTGATAACGCTCGGCAAGCTCGGGCTGCTTGTCGGGGTCGACCAGTTGGAATTTGAAGTTTGGCGAGTGGGTGGCGTAGGTTTCGAGCAGCTCACGTAGCTCGGGATTGACCCCACCTTCGACGAAGGCGTCGATCTTCAGCTCCTTCTCCAGGCCTTTGACGATGTTGGCTGATTGCGGAGAAAGGCTGTAGACGCCCTGCTCGGTCATGTCGAAGCGGTGGCTGTGACGCGCCGACAGATAGTTCAGAATCATCAATACGGCGATGAAGATCGCCGAGCCGACGAAAACGTTGGCGCCGTACTTGGTCGATCGGTCGGTGACCACGGCGCGGATGTTTTCAACACCGGCGCTGAGGTAGGCAATCAGGGCGAAGACACCGAACAGCCCGTTGACGGCGATGTAGATTTGATCGACGGTCGCCTGCGCGCGGGTGAAAATTGCCGCCACACCGGCAAACAGGATCAAGACCAGGCCGATGAGGCCGAGTAGGGAATTGCTGCGTCGCACGGCTTATCTCCAGCGTACCGATTCGACCGAGCGGTGGGTCAAGAACAACGCCAGCACGATGACGCTGGCGAAGTACACCAGGTGCTGTGTTTCGATGATTCCTTTGACCAGCTCGGAGAAATGCTCGGTGAGCGACAGATATTTGAGAACGGCGCCGAGTGCCGGTCCCGCCGTCTCGGCCGGCCACGCAATGACGTAGAAGAGCAACAAGATTACCAAGCAGGTCACGGCGGCGACGATCTGATTGTCGGTGAACGACGAGGTCAACAGGCCCACCGTTGCGAACGAAACCGCGATCAAAAAGAGTCCGAGGTAACCGGAGGCGATGATGCCGATCTCGGGATTGCCGTAGAACACCAGAATGGCAGGGTAGATCAGCGTCAAACCCAGCATGACGACGATGAAGGCGACGGTTCCCAAGAACTTGCCGGCGACGATTTCCGCGATCGACAGGGGTGAGGTCATCAGCAGCTCGTAGGTGCCGGCGCGCTTTTCCTCGGCGAAGCTACGCATGGTGATCACCGGAACGAGGATGACCAGGACGACGGAAAGATTGTGCAGTAGCGGCGCCAGCACGAAGTCATTGAGGTTGAGGCGCGTCAGCGCTTCCGGGTTGTTGCGGAAGCTCGAGTAGATCTGCAGGAGGAAGTTGAAACGTGCCAGCAGGTTGAAAAAGAACCAGCCGCCAAGGAGCATGAAGCCCGTGAGGACGACATAGGCAATCGGCGATACGAACGCGGAGCGCAGTTCCTTGCCGGCGATGGTCAGCGCGTTTCTCATGCGCTCGCCTCCTGTGCTTCGCCTTGGACGGTCGCTGCATCTTTCGTGATGTAATAGAGAAAGGTTTCTTCCAGCGACCGCTGCTGGGTCAGCGTCGCCAACATGTCCTCGACGACGATACGCCCGCGGTTGATGATCACGAC
>JACQEN010000056.1 GCA_016200585.1 Deltaproteobacteria bacterium | reverse complement strand
GACATATCGATGCGCACCATGTTGGCTTCGTCGTCGAATAGGAACTCGGCCAAGGCACGTGCGAGCTCGGTCTTGCCTACACCTGTCGGTCCCAAGAAGATGAATGAGCCGATCGGCCGATGCGGATCCTTGATGCCGGCGCGAGCGCGAATGACGGCGTCGGCGACGGCGGTAACCGCCTCGTCCTGTCCAATCACTCGTTTGTGCAGGTGCTCTTCGAGTTTCAGAAGCTTCTGCATCTCGCCTTCCATGAGCTTGCTGACGGGAATTCCCGTCCAGCGGGCCACGACTTCGGCGATGTCGTCTTCGCTGACCTCCTCTTTGATCAACGCCGGGCCGCTTTCTTGTTTCCCCAGCTTCCCTTCTTCGTTTGCAAGCTCGCGTTCGAGTTGAGTCAGTGTTCCGTATTTGAGCTCGGCAACGCGGTCGAGATTGTATTCGCGTTCGGCCTTACCGATCTCGACCTTGGTTTCTTCGATCCTTCGCCGCAGGTCGCGTAGTCGAGTGATGGCCCCTTTCTCGCCTTCCCAGCGAGCGCGCATGGCGTCGGCATCGGCGCGCAGATCGGCGAGCTCCTTTTCGAGTTTTTCCAATCGTGTCTTTGAGGCGCGATCGGTCTCCTTCTTGAGGGCTTGGCGTTCGATTTCGAGCTGCATGACGCGGCGCGAGATGTCGTCGAGCTCACTCGGCATCGAGTCGATTTCGGTGCGCAGCTTCGCCGCCGCCTCGTCGACCAGGTCGATCGCCTTGTCCGGCAGGAACCGATCTGTGATGTATCGATGCGACAAGACCGCGGCGCTGACCAAGGCGCTGTCCTTGATGCGAACACCGTGGTGCACTTCGTAACGCTCACGCAAGCCGCGCAAGATCGAGATCGTGTCTTCGACCGACGGTTGATCCACCATCACCGGCTGGAAACGGCGCTCGAGGGCAGCGTCCTTCTCGATGTACTTGTGATACTCGTTCAACGTGGTTGCACCGATGCAGTGCAGCTCGCCGCGCGCCAGCATGGGCTTCAGAAGATTGCTGGCGTCCATAGCGCCCTCTGCCGCCCCGGCGCCGACGACCGTGTGCAATTCGTCGATGAACAGAATCACGCTTCCGGCAGCATCCTGAACCTCTTTCAGTACGGCTTTCAGTCGCTCTTCGAACTCGCCGCGGAACTTGGCGCCAGCGATCAGCGCGCCCATGTCGAGTGCCACGACACGCCGATCCTTTAGTCCCTCCGGCACGTCCTTGCGCACGATTCGTTGCGCCAGACCTTCGACGATCGCCGTCTTGCCGACGCCAGGTTCGCCGATCAACACCGGATTGTTCTTGGTGCGCCGCGACAGAACCTGGATAACCCGGCGGATCTCGTCATCGCGCCCGATCACCGGGTCGAGTTTGCCTTGCGCCGCAAATTTCGTGAGATCGCGGCCATATTTCTCCAGTGACTGATAGGTGGCTTCGGGGTTGGTGCTGGTGACGCGTTGGCCACCGCGAATCTTTTGCAGGGCCGCCATCAATGTCTCGCGCCGCAAACCGAGGTCCTGAAACAGCTTGGCGCAGCTCGAATCTTCGCTGGCAGCGAGGAGAAGATGCTCGATGCTGACATACTGGTCTTTGAGCGCTGCGGCCTCGTCTTCGGCGCGCGTCAACAGCTTGCTCAGACGTTGGGTGATATAGATTTGCTCGGGAGCGCCGCTCGGACCGCTTACCTGTGGCAGCCGGTTGAGCTCGTTTTGCAGGCGTTCGCGCAACGTCGCTACGTTGGCCCCTGCCGCCTCAATGATGGCTGCGGCCAAGCCGTCGCGCGGCTCGAGCAATGCCGTCAGCAAGTGCTCGACGTCGACGCCCTGGTGATTGCGGCGCGTTGCGAGGCTTTGCGCTTGGCGCAGCGCTTCGTGCGATTTTTCCGTGAGTCGATTCAGATCCATAGGGTCTCCAGTCCGCGGCCGAAGCTAACCATCAAAAGCCCGCTAGCAAGCCACGAGGAATCACGACGCGGTCGCTCTTCGCTTTGGGCGGACGATTGCTTGCAGCGACAGGGTCGAGCGAGCACAATACGCGTAGATGCGCGTCCTTCGCTCAACCCCGTTGCTGAATTCTGATCCGCCGGAATGGGTTGTCTACGACGAGTTAGGAAGCTGTTCGTACCTGCCGGGGCAGGTGACGCGTGTGCCCCTGCGCCTGCCGACGCGACGATTAAATGCCAGCCAGCTAGAGCAACGTCTGGCTGCCGGCGACCGCCGCCAGGGTGTCCTGTTGTATCGTCCGAGCTGCCCCCGTTGTACTGCTTGCCAGGCGATTCGTATCGACGTCGGCGAGTTCTCACCCAACCGCACGCAGAGGAAGATTTTTCGCCGCGGCGAGTCGCTGTTGCAGACGACGATCAGTCGTCCTTCGGTGACGGCTGAGAAGGTTGCGCTTTACAATCGCCATAAGATCGGGCGCAACCTCATGGTCGGCGATGGGCTGATCGACGTCGACGGCTACAACCAGTTTCTCGTCGAGACGTGTGCGGATAGTGTAGAGCTGACGTACTGGCGATCTGGATGTAGGGTAGGCGTTGCGATTGCCGATCGAGCGATCGACTCGCTGTCGGCGGTCTATTGCTTTTACGATCCGGATCTCGCCAAGCTCGGGATCGGTACCTTTTCGATCCTCAAACAACTGGAGCTATGCCGCGAATGGGGCCTGCGTTACCTCTATCTTGGTTTGTACGTCGCGGGATGTGCACCGATGTCGTACAAGGTCCGTTACCTGCCGCATGAACGTTTGGTCAACGGTACCTGGCAGAAGTTCGAAAGCTGAATTTCACAGAGCGCGACGTGTCCGCCACTCGATGGTTGTTGGCGGTCGCTCGGCTCGCCGTAGACGACGCAGCCGGCGCCGATATAATCTATGCGCATGACAGCGATTCCGCAGACCAAGCTTGCTCTCGAACAGATCAATCTTTCCGACGTCAACTTTTGGCTCTTGCCGGACTCTGAGCGTGAGGCTTGCTTCGCCAAGTTGCAGGCGGAAGCGCCGGTGCGCTTCTTTGAAGAGATGGAATACCCCGGCCTGCCAAAGGGGCCGGGGTATTGGTCGCTGACGCGTTACGCCGATGTTTGGCACGTCAGCCGCAATCCGCAGCTGTTTTGCTCCGGGCGTGGCGGCTCCAACATCGGCGACCTGCCTTCCGAGCTGGCGGAAATGTTTGGATCGATGATCAACATGGACGCCCCGCGCCACACCAAGCTGCGGCTTCTCGTCAACAAAGGGTTCACGCCACGAATGGTCGCCAAAGTCGAAGAGAGTGTCCGCACGCGGGCTCGTCGTATCGTCGACTCGGTTTGTGAAAAAGGGGAATGTGATTTTGTCGACGAGGTCGCTGCGGCGCTGCCGCTCGAGATCATCTGCGAAATGATGGGAATTCCGGCGAGCGACTATCGGCGTGTCTACGAGCTCACCAATACTATCCTCGGCGTTGGCGACCCGGAATACGCCAGCACGATGGAGCAATTGATGGCGGCGGGCTTCGAGTTGTTGCAGTACGCTCAGGCCCTGGGAGAACAACGCCTACAGACGCCAAGCGATGACATTACCTCGGCACTCATGCATGCCGAGGTCGACGGCCAACGACTTACGTCGCAGGAATTCGGGTCGTTCTTTATCTTGCTCGTTGTTGCCGGCAACGAAACCACGCGCAACGCCATCAGTCACGGTATGAAGGTGCTAACCGACTTCCCGGATCAACGCCGCAAGTGGATGGCCGATTTCGCCGGCATTACGCCGACGGCGGTGGAGGAAATCGTCCGCTGGGCTACGCCGGTGATCCACTTTCGCCGCACGGCAACAGCCGACACTGAAGTCGGCGGCCAGAAAATCCGCGAGGGCGAGAAAGTCGTGATGTGGTACAACGCGGCCAACCGCGATGCGACGGTATTTCAGGGTCCATTCCAGTTTGATGTTACCCGCGATCCCAATGAGCATCTGGGATTCGGCGGCGGCGGACCTCACTTCTGCCTCGGTGCCAATCTGGCGCGGCGCGAAATAGCCGTGATGTTCGATGAGCTGCTGCACCGTTTGCCGGACATCGAAGTAAGTGGCCCGCCTGCCATGCTGCTCTCGGCCTTCATCCACGGCATCAAGCGTATGCCGTGCCGCTTTACTCCACAGCGGCCGCACGGACACTGACGTGCCTATGCGCCAGTAAGAGCCGGGCCGGGTAGCGTCCCCGGACTGGGGCTGCCGACTTCGGCGTCAACGACTCACGCAACGCGACAGAAGCTGCTGCGTTTCGTGATCGCCGGGGACCTTTTTTTCGAGCTCGTCGGCCCAGTGACGTGCTTCGGCGCAACGCCCCAGATCGACGTTCAGACGCAGGCCATGTCTGAGGATGTTCGGATCGGAAGGCTGTGCTTGGCGTGCCGCGTCGATTGCTTGGACGGCTCGGTCCTCTCGTCCGAGATCGCGATAGACGAGCGCTAGATTGTTATTGACCTGAGCCACGCGATACTTGCGGCCGAGCGCTCGTTGGTAGGCTCGTTCGGCGCTTTCATAGTGAGTTCTTGCTGCATCGCTTTGACCGCTGCGCTGCAAAGACTGGCCCATGCGGTATTCGGCGTCGGCAAACCAGAAGTTCAGTTGGCCTGGTCCGCGCGGCGAGGAAGTCCGAAGAGCAAGCTCCAGATGGTCGCGTTCGTGCTGCAGGTCGTTGTGATCACGGTCCCACTCGGCGAGTTTCATCCATTCCAAATCGAAAAATGTGTCGCCAGACAAACAGATCGCCGGGATGTTGTCGCGAGCCGGCTCACAGTATTGGTGGTTTACGAAAGCCGCCGCCGCGCACACGGCGATTCCAGTGGCGATGAGACTCGACCAATGGCGAAGCGCCACCGCCGTGATCATCCAATCCAGTGTTGCGGCTGCAAACAAGATGAGAAACGGTATGGCCGGGATTCGATAGCGAGCCCGAACGTAGATCAACAAAATCGTGGCAAGGTAGGCGAAGCATACAATGTAGAGGGGCCTGGCGGGCTTGTGGCTCGCGACCAATACCATCCCGACGATGGCAAGCGGTCCGATCAACGCCAACGTCAAGCAGCCCCAGAATGCGGCAATGAATACTTCGCGGACGAACGCATAGTGATAACTGTCCGGGATCTCGTAGGCATTCCACAATACGGTGAGCTTCTGCAGGGTCGTCGTCACGAAGGCCGACGGATTCTCCAGAGCCCAGCTCAGGGCGCGGTGCGACCAGTGTGCGGAGACGCCGGCCGGTGTCAGTGAGTGACCGGCATCGCGTTCGGCAAGGTTTTTTGAATCGGCTTCTTCGAATTCCGGAACATCGCGAAGGTTCGCCGGTCGGCCCGGCAAACCAGTCGCCAGAGGATTGTTGCCGACGAAGGCATTGAGACCCGCGTCGCCACTGGTCAACATCAGACCGCTACCCCAATAGCTGTTCCAAGCCGCGATCGGCGCGATGAAGATGACCCCACCGGCGAGGAAGGCGGCGGCGAGAATCGACCGGCGTGCGGTCGCGAGCTGGGAAGGCAGGAGCGTGTATCCAACCAACAAGAGCCAACAGACCAGCCACTGGCCGACGCCGATGACGGACAGACCGAAGACCGCTCCGGCGGTGAACATCGTCAAGACATCGTCTCGCGAGAGGGCCCGCAAGTAGAGGGTGAGCGCGACGAGGACGCTGAAGATCACCAGCGAAGTCTTCGCCAGCATGATTTCCTCGATCACCATGGGACCGTAGATTGCCATCATCAATGCCGCGATGATCCCGACCCGCTGCGAGAACAGCCGGCGGCCGATGAAGTAGAGCAAGACGACGCTGCCACTACCGGCCACGATCTGGATGAGACGTGGAGCCCAAGGCCCCGAACCAAAGAGCGCGTAGACAATCGCCAGATAGTAGGCGTAGAGCGGCGACTGGTAGAAATGGCGGTGCGGCAACCACTCGCCACCAAGAATCTGGTTGGCCCACACCTGGTACCCTTTGGCGTCAATGTTGTCGACTTCGAGATAAGGGGTGTGCGAGACCTGCGATAAAAAGAAGCCTCTCACGGCGAAGGCAACCAGCCCGATCGAAATCGGGATCCACCAAGCCGTCGTGGCACCGGCCGCGGGTGCCACAGTCTCTTGTAGCCAAGCAGGCTGTGGAGCACTGTGCTTCGGAACCGCCGCGCCGTCCGCCGCCGAGTCAGGCCGGATGCGTTGGCGTTTCTCGCGTGATTTTTTGCCCATGGATCGAAGTGTGGTCTTCGCAGAGCGTGGCGCCGGTTGTCAATTCGCGACGGATGGATTGCGGATGCGGACGGTGCCGAAGAAGCAGCGGGCAGGCTGCCGTCTTGCCTGATCCGCGCCGCACCGGTACTCTCCGCCGACTTCGTCACCTGTATCAGCAATCTGCCGGGAGGATTCAGCTCATGGGAATCGCTTACATCATCGATGCTGTGCGCACGCCACGGGGCAAGGGGAAGGCGAGCGGTGCGGCTGCCAGCGTCCACCCGCAAGAGCTTCTGGCGCAGGCTCTCAACGGGTTGCGGCGCACCGCTTTCAACCTCGAAGACGTCGAGGACGTCGTGGCCGGCTGTGTTCAACAGGTTGGTGAGCAGGGTGCCTGCATCGGTCGACAAGCGGTCCTCGCGGCGGGCTGGCCGGATGTCGTCAGCGGCGTTTCACTGAATCGATTTTGTGGCTCCGGTTTGCAGGCCGTGAATTTTGCGGCAATGGGTGTCGCCAGCGGCATGCAGGATCTGGTCGTGGGCGGTGGGGTTGAATCGATGTCGCGTATCCCGATGGGCTCCGATGGCGGTGGCCTCGATGGCAAGAATCAGCACCTCCTCGAGCTGCATCCGATCGTGCCGCAAGGCATTTCGGCCGATCTCATCGCGACGATCTACGACGTATCGCGCCGCGAGTGTGATCGCTTTGCGTTCGAGAGCCAGCAGAACGCGAAACGGGCGATGGTCGAGAATCGTTACCGGAGCCTGGTGCCGGTGAAGGATCTCCAAGGCAAGGTGTTGCTCGAACGCGATGAGTACCCGCGCTTCGACACAACCGAGGAGGGTTTGGGCCAGCTGCAACCGTCGTTTATGGCGATGGGCAAGTTCGTGCCGCCGGACGCGGCCGACGGTTTGACGCTCGATCAACGCGCCCAGAAGCGTTACCCGGATGTCGACGCCCTGAACCACATTCACACGGCCGGGAACTCTTCCGGCATCGTCGACGGCGCTTCGGCCGTGTTGTTGGCGTCGGAGCGCTACGTGAAGGAACATGGGTTGAAGCCGCGGGCCAAGATCATCGCCAGCGCCATGGCCGGTGCGGAGCCGGTCATCATGCTGACCGCCCCGGTTCCCGCAACTCAACGGGCTCTCAAGAAAGCTGGAATGATGATCAACGACATCGATCTGTTCGAGATCAACGAGGCGTTTGCGGTGGTACCCATCAAAGTGATGCGCGACTTGGGGATCCCCCGTGAAAAGGTCAACGTGAATGGCGGCGCCATTGCCCTCGGTCACCCACTGGGTGCCACCGGTGGCATGCTCATCGGCACGATCCTCGACGAGCTCGAACGTCAGAACAAGACAACGGGGCTCGTTACACTCTGCATCGGCGGCGGAATGGGCATCACGACGATCGTCGAACGCGTCTGACGTGATCCTGTGGTCGGGGAGTTGCCTGCGCGAGCGGTAGGCAACTCAGTTCTTCAGTCGACAGAATCGGAGAGGAGGTCGACGCTGCCTGTCGCTGCGTCGATGCGCACGCGCGGTGCAGGACCAAGTTGTAGCTGACGCCCGTCACAACTCTTCCCGCTGCGTACGCTGAAGCGGTAGCCGTGCCACGGGCAAACGACCTGGCCGTCTTCGATCGGCGCCTCGTCCAATGGGCCTCCCCAGTGCGGGCACTCTACCGGATGCGCCATCAGTTCATTCTCGACCTCGGCGACTCGGAAACGCCGACGGCAGAAGCTGACCGTGAGCGGCAGCCGTTGCCGTATCTCCGCTAACGTTCCCAAACGCAGCGGCGCTCCGACGTTCGCGTCCGGCGAACGTCGACGGTCGAGCACGCCCTGGCGGTGCACCATCATCGCTTCGTCTTCGCTCCAAAGCTGGGCGTACAGACGGATGTAGGCCTCAGCGACCTTGGCTTTGAGCTCTGACGGCACGTTGGGAACGAAGAACTGAACCTCTATTTCGGTGCGATCCTTGCCCGCCGGGTTGAGCTTGGTGAGGATTTCCGAGCCCGCTCCAACGCCGTCCAACGTGCGCGTGAAGTATCGCCTCTGCGGACGCTCGAGACGCACGTCGACGAGGGACGTCTTTCGCGCCGATGTCTGCTGAACCTGGGCCTGCCAGCCTTCCTTCGACTGTTGGAGCAGCGCGATTCCCGAGAACGAGGTGCGGTGCAGGTGCGGGAGGTGTTCCCAATCGAGCACGTTCTCCCAGATGCGCGCGGTTGAAGCAGCGATCGTGCGTCGATAGACGGCGACGCGATTTGCCGGCTCCGGCTGCATCGTTTAGTCGTTGCCGCACATGCCGCGTTGCGAAGCTCCGCAAGCGCCGCACGGACCGGGTTCCGCAGCGGCCATGGCGTTGTGATCGCTGCCGCCGACCGCAAAGGCCGACAGGACCCGAGTCACACGCCGGCTGTCGCAGTGCTTACAACAAATCGAATTGCTGTCGGCAGTCGAGGTCAGCTCCTCAAATTCGGTGCCGCACTTCTCACAACGATATTCATAAATGGGCATGATTCCTCCACTCGATCGAGACTTGGCGCTCAAGTCTTGCGGCGCGTTACCTGTTCGAGATTGCGAACGGCTCCGCGTGCCGCGCTGGTCGTCAGCAGGGCGTAGGCCTGCAAGGCCAGCGAAACCGGCCGGTCGCGCTTGGCCGGTTTCCAAGCGCCGGCGCTGCGCTCCAGCATGGCAATTCGACGACGTTTGAGCTCGCCGGCGTCGATCATCAGGTCGATGCGTCGATTTGGGATGTCGATGCGGATACGGTCACCCTCTTCGACCAGCGCGATCGTCCCCCCTTCGGCAGCTTCAGGAGAGACGTGTCCGATACTCAATCCCGATGTGCCGCCGCTGAAACGACCGTCGGTGATCAGCGCACAGGCTTTCCCGAGCTGTTTCGATTTGAGGTAGGAGGTTGGATACAGCATCTCTTGCATCCCCGGGCCGCCCTTTGGGCCTTCGTAGCGGATCAGGACGACGTCGCCTTGCTTGATGCGGTCGTTGAGGATGCCGTGGCAGGCTTCTTCCTGCGATTCGAAGATGCGCGCCGGGCCCTCGAATGTCCAAATCGATTCATCCACCCCGGCTGTCTTCACGATGCAGCCATCCTCTGCCAGATTTCCGTGAAGAACCGCCAAGCCACCTTCCTTGCTGTAGGCATGTGCGACGTTGCGGATACAGCCCTTGGCTACGTCGTCGTCGAGCTCGGAGTAGTACTTGTCTTGTGAGAATGCGACAGTTGTTCGGACTCCGCCTGGCGCTGCCAGCGCGCGTTTGTGGGCAGCGCCGGTGGCTGTCGAGCGACGGACATCATTTTCTTCCATGGCAGCGCCGAGCGTCTTGGAGTGCACGGTGCCGACGTCGCGATGCAGCAACCCGGCGCGGTCGAGCTCACCCAGGATCGTGAAGATTCCACCGGCGCGGTTGACGTCTTCGACGTGGTAGTTCGACGACGGGGCGACTTTGCAGATATTGGGCACGCGGCGCGACAAGCGATCGATGTCACGCATGGTGAATTCGACTCCGGCTTCGTGGGCAATGGCGAGGATGTGCAGCACCGTGTTCGTCGACCCACCCATGGCGATGTCGAGTGCCATGGCATTTTTGAACGCATCGAACGTGGCGATACTGCGCGGCAAGACGCTTTGATCGCCTTCGACGTAGTGGCGTTTGGCTAGGTCGACGATTCGCCGCGCTGCGTCTTCAAAAAGCTGCCAACGCGCGGCGTGTGTGGCGACGATCGTGCCGTTGCCGGGCAACGCAAGTCCAAGCGCCTCGTTTAAACAGTTCATGCTGTTTGCGGTGAACATACCGGAGCAGGATCCGCACGTCGGGCAGGCCGAGCGCTCCATTTCGAGTAGCTCCGCGTCGCTGACCCGTTCGTCTCCTGCGGCGATCATCGGATCGATCAAGTCGAGCTTTGGCGTCACGATTGACCGTCCCGCGGCGTCCTGTGTACCCGCCGAGGTGCCGGCTTCCATGGGTCCACCGGAAACAAAGATCGTCGGGATGTTGAGACGCATCGCGGCCATCAACATGCCGGGGGTGATCTTGTCGCAGTTGGAGATGCAGATCATGGCGTCGGCAACGTGTGCTTGCACCATATATTCGACGCTGTCGGCGATGATGTCGCGGCTCGGCAAGGAGTAGAGCATTCCCCCGTGCCCCATGGCGATGCCGTCGTCGACGGCGATGGTGTTGAATTCGACACCCCAGCCGCCGGTCTCGTCGATTGCCCGTTTTACGCGTTGGCCGACGTCGTGCAGGTGGACGTGTCCGGGAACAAATTGGGTAAAGCTGTTGGCAATGGCGATGATGGGCTTATGAAAATCGGCATCGCTCATACCCGTGGCGCGCCACAGGGATCGAGCTCCGGCCATGTTGCGACCGTGCGTGGTGGTGCGACTGCGGTATGGATTCAT
>JACQEN010000086.1 GCA_016200585.1 Deltaproteobacteria bacterium | reverse complement strand
CCACGTGGGGTGAGGCATTGCGGTCGTCGAGGTTTCACCAGCGACGATCCACGATCGACGAGCCACCAGCCACGAACCACGAAACCTTCCCATGCGGACGATCGTTCCTTGCCCCTGCCAGCGTCTCCGGGTAGTTGACGCCAGCCATGGAATCAGAAATCGCGTTGGCAGCGGCGGATGGATTGATCTTGCGGTTCGACAAGACGCCGCATTGGCGTGTCGAATGGAAAGAAAGTGATTGGCTCGGGCCGGTCGGTGTTGCGGTGCATGCGCAGGCGACCGCTGCCGGCAGGCCGTTGCGATTCGTGTCGCGTGACTTCGGCGGTCGCGATGACCTGGGCGAGTATTCCGGTCTCGATCTCGATTGGTCGCCGCTGCCCTTTGCCTTGCACACCAGTGCGCGGGCCTATGCCAGTCGCTCGTTGATCGTGTTGCGCATCGCCGCGCCCGACGGTGCGCGCAATCTCGCGAGCGCGAGCTTCGTACAGCCGTCGGTGGCGTGGACCTTCCATCCCAGCCGGCGGCAGATTGGTGGTGTTCCACCGGGGACGACCAGCTACGGACATCAGTACAGCGAGTTTGCTCTGCCGGTGAGCAGCGACGCCAACTGTGCCGGGTTCTTTTTCGCGCCACATCGTCCGTCTGTCGTCGAGCCCTTGCTGTTCATTGCGCCCGACGGTCGCACGCTGCTGTTGGCGCCGCTCGACGGTTTTCACGAACAGATCATTTCCGTGCCGGCTGACGCCCAACACCTCGACGACGGCGTACGTTGCGGTTGGCATGGTGACCTCGCCGACGTGCCGGCTGGATTTGCCACCGAGTTGGCGCTGTGGGCGGCCGACAGCCCACGACAGGCCTTGGCCGGGTGGGCCGAGCTCCTGTTGCAGCGCTACCAGACGCAGCGCCTGACGCGCTACGCCGACGATCTCGTCGGTAAGCTTTCCTATTGGACCGACAACGGCGCCGTCTACTACTACCGCACCGAGCCCGGTTGCGACTATGCGACGACATTGGAACGGGTCGTGGAAGACATGCACGAACGCGACGTGCCGATCCGCTCGCTGCAGATCGATTCGTGGTTCTACCCGCACCAGAACCTGCGCCCGGTCAGCACCGAGGGAGCTCCCATCGTTCCGCCCAGCGGCATGATGCGTTGGGAGCCGCGCGATGATCTTTTCCCGGAGGGTTTTGGCGATCTGCGAAAGCGTGTCGGCGGCCTGGCGCTCGCTTTTCACAGCCGCCACTTCTCCAGCGCGTCGCCCTATTTCAAGGGGCGCTCCGCCTGGTGTGACGGTGAATACGCGCACCCAGCGGACGCCAGCCTCCTGGAAGATCTGATGGCACAAGCCGCGGCCTGGGGCGCATCGACGTACGAGCAAGACTGGATGGTCGAATCGTTTCTCGGCGTACGCGGACTGCGCCAGGCGCCCGGGCGGGCCAGGGCCTGGCAGGAGTCGCTCGACCGCGCCGCCGGCGAGCACGGCATGCATCTGCAGTGGTGCATGTCGACGCCGGCCGACTTCTTTCAGAGCGTCACGTTGCGCAACCTGGCGTCGATTCGTACCAGCGGTGACTACCGCTACCTCTTCGACAACGGCCTCAACTGGGTGTGGTTCCTGCATACCAACGCCCTGGCGCGTTCGTTGGGATTGAACCCGTACAAAGACGTCTTCCTCTCGCATGGCGCCACCAGCTTGAGCGACGGCGAGGCGTACGCCGAAGTGGAAGCCCTGTTGGCGGCGTTGAGCGCCGGACCCGTCGGCATCGGCGATCAGATCGGTCACAGCAATCGCGATCTCATCCTGCGTTGCTGTCGCGAAGACGGCGTGCTGATCAAACCCGACGTACCGATTGCCGCCATCGATCGCTGTTTCCACGCCAACGCGTTTCTGCATCCCGTACCGCTCGTCGGCGAGTGCCACTCGCTGCACCCGGCGGGCTACTGGATTTATGTCGCCGCATTCAACGCTTGTCGCGACAAGCAAACGATGAAAGTGCGCGTCGACTTGGCCGATCTCGGTACGACGCGTCCGATGCGCCGCGTGGTCGTCTACGACTGGCGGCGCCGCAGTTTCGAGCTCGTGGACGCGGCGGCCGGATGGGACGTCGAGCTCGGGTTCCAAGATTGGGACTACCGCATCGTCTGTCCGCTGCTGAGCGGCGATATGACGGTCTTCGGTGACGTCGCCAAGTACGCTGCCGCCGGCGACCGGCGCGTCGCGCGTATTCGTATCGCCGAAGGAGCGTTGCACTTTCAAGTGCGCGGCGCACCGCAGACCTGCGTTGAGATCCACGGCTACGCACGACGCCGGCCGCGCGAGGTGCGGCGTTGGGTTCCGGACGGCACGAAGATTCTCTGCGAAGACAACGCATCGCAGGTCGATACGTGGTCGTGGGACGCGAGCGGTCGATGGATCGTACGGGTCGATGTGGCCACGCTTGGCTGGGCTGACGTTACCCTACTGGCGGCGGTGTGAATGCGCTTCTGCGAGTCTTGTCCGAGATGCTGACATGCCTCGGCACGCCATCTTCACCGAACGATGGGATCGGACGGCAATCGTCAAAACGACGTAGCTGACGAACCGCATCGCGAAGTGAGGTTCCTACTCCGACTCCAAAAGTGCACGACCTTGCAGTAGCTCTGCAAGCGCTTGCGTACTGCTTTGACCGCACTCGGTTTGCTCGCCGACCGTTCGACGCACGCAGCGAGACGGCCCGGTAGCGACCACGCTGGCACGGCGTGTGGTGTGCCTCTCTGTCGGGGAGCATCGACACGCAATGGCATCCGGCTCGACGGCGGCAGACGTCAACATCGCACATGATCCGGATCACCAAGCGCCTCAACAGCGGGCGCTAGGCAGTGCTCCTGGAGCGCTGCGTGCGTCGATCTCCCGCCGTAGCAAACGCAGCCTACGGCCCCGGCTGAAATCAGGCGCCCGCTCGAAGCGGGCGCAAGCATCGGAGCTCGCAAACTGTTCTGCACCCCGTTCACAGGGTGCCTGCTTTCAGCCCGACGATTCATCGTCGGCTTTGCGGCGCCAGGCCCGCACGGACCGAACTGGCGGGCAAAGCTGCAGCCTACTCAGGGGGTATACATGTCGAATTCCGGATCTTTCCGTCGCGGCGCGTCGGTCACTACGATTCTTCTCGGCATTGCCGTTTGGCTTCTGCCGATTGCGGCGGCGCGTGCAGCGCTGACGCCGCGCATCGTGAACGGGCTCAACAGCACCGACTTTTCGACCACCGGTGCCCTGCTTCGTGGATTCGGCGGACTCCCCATCGACGCGAACAACGCGGTCATCGAATGCAGCGGGACGCTCATCGGCTGTCGAACGTTTCTTACCGCCGCGCACTGCGTTTCCAGCGACGTCGACCCGTCGCACTACTGGATCTATCTGCAGCACGCCGGGATCGTTGCGGTGTCGTCGATCACCTACAACCCGAGCTACACCGGCTTGTCGGGCAACGACGTTGCCGTCGTCAAGCTCGCGTCTGACGTTACCGGCATCGCCCCGACGGCCATCAACTCGACACACGACCTCAGCATCCTGGGAGTCGGCTTCAACGGAACGATCGTCGGGTTCGGTAGCACCGGCGGCACCAACCGCGACTTCGGCATCAAGCGTTTTGGCGCGGTGCAAACGGCGAACTGCGTCACCACCCTTACCGGCGGAGAGGGCAACGACAAGCTGGTGTGCTGGGATTTCGCCTTGCCGGTTGGGCCCGCGGGGCAGGACTCGGATACCTGTAGTGGGGATTCCGGCGGTCCGCTGTTCATGGATTTCAACGGGGTGACGGAGGTCGTCGGCGTCACCTCGACCGGCAGCTCGGCGCAGTGCCGGCCGCTCGACCACAGTTGGGATGCAAACGTCTACTACAACGCGGCCTGGATCCAGAGCCAAATCGGCGCAGACTCGGTCACCACTTGCGGCGGCATCGGTCCGATCGGCAGTGCCGCCGCAACCGTGGTCGGCAACAGCGGCGTTCTGACGGCGGCGCATCTGAGCGACACCTTCAGCATCAATGTTGCGGGTACACCGAGCTTGTTGCGAGTCGCTCTGAATGGCCAGTACAACGGCACCTTCAACCCGGATGTCTACGTGAAGCAGGGCAGCCCCGCGAGCCCGGCCAACTACGACTGCAAAGCGGATGGCGGCAGCATGTTCGGCAGCTGCGAGATCCCTTATCCGTTGCTCGGAACCTTGTCGGTGTTTGTAAACGATGCTTCCGGTGCCGGTCAGTATCAGGTCACCACCACCACCTTCAGCGGTTTGCCTGCCGTATGCGGGAACAACGTTCGCGAAGGCGGCGAACAGTGCGACGGCACCGACCTGGGCATCTGCGTCCTCGGCCCCTGCCAGCCCGATTGCACCTGCCCGCCGTTGCCGACCCCTACCGCCACCGCAACGGATACGCTTCCTCCTCCGACCGCAACGTCGACCGCTACGCCGACGCAAACCGCACCGCCGACACAGACGCCAACCAACTCCCCCGCAGCGACAGCGACAGCCTCCGCCACTGCTTCGGTCGTGCCGCCGAGCCACGATGCGGTGGTGCTGCCGATCCGACCGTTGAACATCACTCTCGGCCGCAAGGCGTCAGCAGTCACCAGGCTGCTAAGCATCAAGATTCGCAACGCCGATCCAAAGACGGAGACTCCCGACGACATGCTCAAGCTTACCGTCGAGCCCGGCGACTGCCCGGCGGGCATGACCGTCGGAGCGCCTTCTTTCGCGCCGAACGGTACGACGACAGACGGTACCGTCGTGCTCGCGGGCGGCAAGCTTGCGGTCGCCATTGTGGCGCTGACGATTCACGCCAACGATTTCGCCAACCACAATGCCAAGGCACCGCAGCGCTGCACGCTGCAGGTCGGAGTTGCCACGCAGCTAGCGGGCAATCTGGACCCAACCCAGAACAACCGCGTTCCTGTAGAGCTCAACGTGATCGATGAGCACAACGTCGCATCGACGGCGGTGCACGAGTCGCTTCTCAAGAGCGCCGTGCCGATCTCCGCAACCATTTCAGGCGCGCAGTCTGCCGTCTCCAAGGCTGTCGGTGTGAAGTTGGTCAACGCCGATGCCGGCGATTCAAATCCTGGTGACCTCATCACTCTCAGCGTCGGCAGCATCCAACAGCTTGACGGGAGCGCGTGTCCCTGGGTGTCGGTCGTGGCAGTCGACATGAACAAATCACAGCCGGGCGCACAGAGCGGTGTGACGGTCAAAGGGGGCCAGATGGCTGCGGGCAGCATTCAGCTGAACATCGACTCGTCGGTGACCACGGCAAACGGCCTGTCGCCGGCGCGCTGCGTCGCCGTCTTGCACGCCAGCGGCCCCAGCGATCCCGAGGTGCCGCCGCAGCTCGATCCCAGCAACAACACCACGCAACTGGTGATCGACGCCATCGACAAGCACGACTTCTGAAACCTGCGCGGTCTGTCCAACGCGTTTCGGCTGCGAGAGTGTCGATGAAGGAAGAAGACACCCTTCGACAGGGTCAGGGTGAGCGGACGTTTCCCGTGAGAATGAGCCCCAACCGTTCGTGCTGGTCGACTCCGACCGTTCAACGCAAGAGCGCGTAGCGCACGAGAAACAGAATCGCGAAGACGTAGAGCAGCGGGTGAACCTCGCGCCCGCGCCGGACGGCGAGCATCAAGACGGCATAGGTGACGAACCCGAGCGCGATGCCGTCGGTGATCGAGAAGGCAAACGGCATTGTCACCACGGTGACGAACGACGCCAGAGCTGCCGGCGGGTCGTCGAAACGAATCTCGCGAATGCTGCGCAGCATGAAGCTGCCGACGGTGATCAGTGCCGGCGCGACGACGGGGTAGAGAACGGCATTGCCGACGTGCACTCCTTCGCCCGCCAGGCGGGCGAGCGGCGAGAAGAAGAGGGCGGCCAGAAACAGCAGGGCGGTGACGACGTTCGCCAAACCGGTCCGCGCCCCAGCTTGAACACCGGCGGCGCTTTCGACGTAGGCGGTGAGCGTCGACGTTCCGAGCATCGTCCCGACGATGGTTCCGAGCGCATCGGTCGCCATGGCTTGTCGCGCCCGTGGCAGCTTGCCGTCTTTGAGCAGTCCGGCTTGCTCGCTGACACCCACCAACGTGCCGATCGTATCGAAGAGGCCAAGGAAGAAGAGAATGAAGATGACCGCAGCGAGCTCGGGACGCAGCGCCGCAGCGACGTCGAGCTTGGCGAAGGTTGGGACCAAAGAAGGCGGTGCGGCGATCAATCCGTGAAGGGTGGCGTTACCGGAGCCGACGAGAAGCATTGCCGTAGCCAGCGTACCGACGAGGATTGCCGCACGGTTGCCGCGCGCGGTCAGGATCGCCGTGAGGAGCGTGCCGGCGATCGCGATCAAGGTCACCGGATGATGCAAGTCGCCCAGGCCGACCAGCGTCCCCGGCGCGGCGCGCACCAACCCCGCCCATTCGAAGCCCACCAGAGCGATCAACAAGCCGATACCCGCCGCGATGGCGTGCGTCAGTGAAGCGGGAATCGCCGCTAGCAATTTCTCCCGGACCCCGAGCAGTGACAGGAGGAGGAACAGAATTCCCGCAATACAGTTGGCGCCGAGAGCCACCGGCCAGGTGTAGCCGAGGCCGCCGCTGACAACCGGTCCGGCGACGATCAGGGCGAAGTAGAAGTTGTGACCCATCGCCGGCGCCACGGCGATCGGATAGTTGGCCCACAAGCCCATCAGCAGAGTGGCAAACGCCGAAGCGAGGCAGGTCGCGGTGAGCACGGCGCCGGGGTCCATGCCCGTGGTTGCCAGTACGGCAGGTTGTACGAAGATGATGTACGACAACGTCACGAACGTCGTCAGGCCGCCGACGCATTCGGCGGCGATCGTCGTGTCGTGGGCACGCAGCTGGAAGAAGCGGTCGAGCATGAGAGTCTCAAGCCCGCACGCTGCTTTGCGCGCCAATTCGCTTTTCTTCTTCCCCCTCCTCACCTCCCCCGTGACGAGTCATGGGCTTGGCCCGCCAGTTCGATCCGTGCGGGCTTGGCGCCGCAAACCCGACGATGAATCGTCGGGCAGAAAACAGGCACCCCGTGAACGGGGTGCAGAACAGTTTGCGAGTTCCGATGCTTGCGCCCGCTTCGAGCGGGCGCCTGATTTCAGCCGGGGCATTCATGCCCGGGTCCAAAGCACGCGTTTGGTCATTGGCGTGTAAAGCCGATGGGTCGTGTGTAGGTCGCGTCGGTAAACCCTGCGTTGATCACCAACGCTGCGACGACCAAGGAAGCGCTGATACCGAGCCGGATCGGTACGGCGACGCGGCCTTTTTCGCCATCTTGCGGCGCATCGCGCCAGCCGCAGGCAATTACTGCCAGAAAACACGCAGCCTGCGCTGCCCACAGGATACCCGGCATGACGCTCACTCGCCGACGTCGCGTTTCAAATGGAAGCGCAGGTCGCCCATCAGATCGACCAGGATGAGACGGTCGGTGAAGCACCATTCGCCGCCGAGCACGGCGAACGAATCGTGGTAGCGGCCGGCGATGATCACCTGCAGCGGCAGCTCGGGGCGGGCTTGGAATACGGTGAAGTAGCTACGTGCCGTGGCGCTCTGCTGGTCGGCGTCGACGTCGATGATCAAGTTGGTGGTCACGTGTTTGGTGCACGGGGTGCCGTTTTCGTAGAGGGCGACGGTCTTGCGATACACGTCGAGAACTTCGTTGCCGCTGCTGCGTACCTCGGGCCGGCGGTTGCTGCGAAACGTGGAGTGCTCGAACAGTTGAGCCGTGCCCTCGAAATCGCCGCCGTCGAGGCGCTCGGCGTAGGTGTAGATGAGTCGCGTGATCGCGTCGCGGGCCTCCATCGCTCGTCCACAAAGCACAAATTCGAACCCGAGAACAACGCGGCTGATCGCGTGCACTGTACCGATTGCTTGCAGAGTGGTATCGGCGTCGGGCGCATGCGCTCGAATCTCTTTGCGGCAGCACGATGGTTTGCCCTGATCCGACTGCGTTCGTTGTCGAGGGTCGGCCTGTGTGCTCTCTTGGCGCTCGCTGCGGCCGGTTGCGGTCACGATGACGATGCGGCTGCCAGCGCTCCCCTGGTCGGTGAGTCGGTGCCCTTCCACCCCGCTACGTCGGGGGTAACGCACTTCGGCGACATCCCATTTCCCAGCGATCTCTATCGCAACGCCGACGGCACGGTGGGGGAGATTCCCGGGCTCGAGCGTCTGGCTTCTCACCCTGCCAAGTTGCAACTGGGCCTGGCGGCCCTCGACGGCTTCGGGCGTTCGACCGGCGCGTTGTTCTTCGTTGATACGGACGTCGATCCGCAGAGCTTGCCGCGTAGCTGGGAGGCGGCGACGTCGGCCAGCGCCAGCGTTTTCATCGTCGACGTCGATGCCGCATCGTCGAAGCACGGCACGCGATATCCGGCGTACGCCAAGTATCTGCCGTCGCTCGGCTGCATCTCGGTGATTCCGGTGCCCGGCGTCGTTCTTCCTCCGGGGGTACGCCACGCCGTCGTGCTGACCGTGCGCACGCGGGCGACGAACGGCGCCGCTTTCGTCGCCGACGCTGAGCTGGCCCGCATTGCCGATCTGCCTGCAGCGGCGCGAGCGACGGCAGCCGAGCGGCTGTATGGCGAAGCGCTGGCGCAACTCGTCGCCAGCCGGGGCATCGAACGGAAAAACGAAGTTGCGGCCCTGGCCGTTTTCACCACTTCGCGGCGGGTGTTCGAGTTGCCGCAGTTGCGCGACCAGTTACGCGAGCAACCGGAACCGCAGTTGATCCTCGATCCGGCCGCTGCGGCCCCGTACACGGTCGCCGTCTTCGGGGTTGCCGGCAGCCCGTCGCTCGACGACTGGCTCGGCTTTCCGGAGAAGGACGAAAACGGACGCGAGTGGCCCGGCGGCGACAACCCCGGTGGCATTGCTCACGACCAGATCGGTGTCGTTGCTTCAGGAGCCTTTGTTGCGCCGAGTTTCCTCGACCGTTCGACGCACCACTTCGAAGGCGATGCCGGCGGGAAGGGTTTCAACCTCGCCGACGCCAAGGCGCAGATTCCGGTTACGCTGATCGTTCCAAAGACGGCGCCGCCACCGTCCGGCTATCCGGTCGTGATCCATGGGCACGGCCTCAGCAACCACCGCGGCAGCATGTTCGGTGTCGCCAACGAATTGGCGCGCGCCGGTTTTGCGATGATCGCCATCGACGATGTCTTGCACGGCTCGCGCCAGGGCATTCTCGACAAGCACAACAACTTTGCCGGAAGCTACGACGGCCCCGACGGCATTCCCGATGGCGTCGGCCTGCCGATCCAGTTCTTCGGCGGCTTCAGCGACTTCATCGCCATGCGCGACAACTTCCGGCAGACCGTGCTCGACGAGACCAGCCTGGTGCGTTTGATTCAAAGCTCCAGGCTCGATCTGTCGGCGCTGGCGGCGGCGTCCGGCGGCGTAGTCCCGAAGCTCGACGCCCAGCGCATCTATTGGAGCGGCGGCTCGTTGGGCGGCATCATGGGTTCGATGACCATCGCGGTCGAGCCGGAGATTCGTGCCGCCGCACTACAGGTCCCCGGTGCCAGCTTCATCCAGCTCATCACCACCAGCTCGGCGCAGTTGGCACCGTTGGTCGCGTCGCTGGCGACGGCGTCCCTCGGGATACAGGGCGACGAGGTGGTCGACGAGTTTCATCCCGTGGCGACGTTGCTCGGCGCGGTGACCGAGGCCGGCGACCCGATTTCGTACGCGCCGCACGTTTTCAAGGATCCCCTCCTGGCGCAGCGTCAGCCACCGGATGTGCTGGTGAGTTACGCGGTCTACGACGAGGTGCTGCCCAATATCGCGACGCTAGCTCTGGTGCGTGCCTTCGGTCTGGCGCTGGCGTCTCCCGACCTTCTCGATCTTCCGGGAGTAAGCCGTCTTGCAGCGCCCGTCGTCGGCAACATGCCGGGTGGACGGACGGGCGCGGCGGTGCAGTACGAGCCTGCGAATCACGGACTCGGATATGCCCGCTACGATACCCATCAGTACCTGCCCAACACCACGATCGATGGCGCGGATCGACCGCGGCTGGCGAAGCCGTTTACGTTCGAGCAGCCGGTGCGCCAGCATCTCGCCCAACTGGTGACCTTTCTCAGTGCCGTGGCCAACGGCCAACCGGGGCGCATCGAGGTCACAGCGCCACCGCGTGCCGACTACGACGGCGACGGCGTACTCGATGCCGACGAGCAAGCGCACGGCACCGACCCGTACGATCCGGCGAGTCACTGAGACAGCGTCGTACCTCGACTTCGATAGGCCTGTGACGGAGGGGCGCTTCAGGCTACCGAATTCGGTAGCGCTGCATCTTGTAGAGCAACGTACGACGTGCAGGCCGACGCTCAGCACGCTCAGCCGGTAGTACAGATCCTGACGGAAGCGCCCGCTGGCAACATCCTGCTTCAGGTCGCGGTGCGTTGCCGCGATGATTCGAACGTTCACCTTGATCGGCTGATTGTCGCCGATTCGCCGAACCTCTCCTTGGTCGAGAACTCGCAACAGCCGAGTCTGCAGGTCCGGCGGGACAGTCACCGATCTCGTCGAGGAACACGGTGCCACCATCGGCAAACTCAAAGAATCCCTTGCGCTCTTCGATGGCGCCGGTAAACGCGCCGCGGCGGTGCCCGAACAGCTCGCTTGTCAGCAGATCGCCGCCAATGCTCCGCAGTTCTCGGCGACGAACGGCTTGGCAGCTCGCGGTCCGTTGTAGTGGATGGCGCGGGCGATCAGCTCTTTGCCGGTGCCGGTCTCGCCCAGGATCAACACGGTCGCGTCGCTGGCAACGATCGGTCGACGAGATCCAGAGTCTTCTGCAAGGCCGGACTAGCACCGATGATCTCATCGAAGCGGTGGCGTCCACGCGCGTCGCGGCGCAAGAGAGTGTTCTCGACGCGCAACTTTTCATTGGCTTGGCGCAGCTCTTCCTGCAGCCGCAGGTTGTCGGTTGCCAAGCGGTACACATCGAGGCCCTGGCGCACGGCGATGCACAGGTCCTCCGCCTTCCACGGCTTGGTGAGATAGCGATACACGCGCCCGGCGTTGATGGCTTCGATGAGCGATCCGACGTCGGTATACCCCGTGAGGATGATGCGGATCAGGTCGGGATACGGCGCAATCGTTCGGCGAATCAGTTCCGTACCGGTGTGGCCGCAATCAAGCCTCGGGCGGGACGAGATGATGCTCGGAATCCGAGTGCGCGCTTGAGCTGCCGCTCGACCGCTTGCAAATCTGAGCCCTTCAGCGAGCCCAACTTCCGCGTAGCAGGCGCCCCACAGCACCCACGCGCCAGCCTTCCGCGCCGCGGCAGTAAATTCCATTGCCGTGCGTGTCTTGCCAATACCCGGTTCGCCTGTGCGCCACACGACACGCCCGCGGCCGGCGACGGTTTCAGGGAGGGCCACCTGCCGTTGGCGCAGCACCCCTTGGCGCCCGACGAAGACGTCCTGTCGCCTTATGATCACGCGATCCCGCTGCTTGGTGGAGTCTTCCTCTCGCTCGACCAAAATTGGCTCCGCTACCGATTTAAACGCCGCGAGTTTCGGCAACCCTGCCGGTTTGTCAATTCGGACCGCCTGTGTTGACGTCGAGCAGGCTGGACTGCGCCGTGTCGGCCTCCCTGGTTGACTGATCGCCGGAATTCCGCGACTCGATGCGCACGGGAGGATCTTGATGCGACGATTCGACGGAAAGGTTGCGCTGGTGACCGGTGCGGCCTCGGGCATCGGCCGGGCGACGGCCCAGCGCTTGGTGTCGGAGGGCGCGTCGGTGTTGTGCTGCGACGTCAATGAGGCGGGCCTGCAGGAGACACTGCAGAGCCTGGCGGTCGAAGGTCGCGCCAGCGCGCAGATCTGCGACGTCAGCGATGTCGCGGCGGCGCGCACGGCCGTCGCGGCTGCAGTGCAGCGCTACGGCGGGCTCGACGTGTTGTGCAACGTCGCCGGAATCGGACGCTTCCAGCACACGGCAGAGGTGACCCCGGAGGAATGGGGCCGGACGTTGGCAATCAATCTGTCGGGGACCTTCTACCTCTGCCAGGCGGCGTTGCCGCATCTGCTCGAGCGCCGTGGGGCGATCGTCAACATTGCCTCGTCGGCCGGCCTGATTGGCCAGGCCTACAGCGCTGCCTATTGTGCGTCGAAGGGCGGCGTTGTTCAGCTGACCAAGGCGCTCGCCGTTGAGTTCGCGCGCAAGGGGCTGCGGGTCAACTGCGTTTGCCCTGGAGGAATTATGACGCCGCTGCTCGGCGGCTTCCGTCCGCCGCCGGGAGCCGAGATCGATCTGGTGACGCGGCTCAAGCTGGTAGAGGAAAAGGCCGAGCCGTCGGAGGTTGCCGGCGCGGTTGCCTATCTGGCTTCCGAAGAGGCGCGCTACGTCAACGGTGCCGTGCTCTCAATCGATGCTGGTATGGTTGTATCTTGAAGCGACTGATGCCACTGCTGATTACGCATTTGCAATCTGCGGGGAAGTTGGCGTCTAATGGCAACTCCATGAGGTTTCATTCGTATCGAATTCGCTCGACGAAATTTGTATCGGTCGAGCGCGAGCTAGCGATTGCCGCGCGGCAAGGTGGGGTGTGGCGCGGCCGATTGACGGAGGTTCACACGGCATGATTCCGCGGAAATGGATCGAAGCGTATCTCCACTTTCTCCTCAGAAATCGCGTTCCGATGATGTTGTTGGTGGGGCTGCTGACGGCGTTTTTCAGCTGGGAGGTGTCGAAGGTCCGCCTGCACACCGACTTCTTCGACTTCTATCCGCGGCAGCATCCGTACATCAAATTCTACAACGAGTTTCGAAAGATGTTCGGCACGGCCAACGTGATGAACGTCATCATCGAGGTCAAGCACGGCGACATCTACAACCCGAAGACCTTGCAGAAGATCGATCGCATCACCAAGTACATGATCAACACGCCGGGTGTGGTGCCGTATCAAATCCTGTCGATTGCCCACCCGGCGGTGAACAGCGCTACCGTTACCCAGGGTGCGGTGCAGGTACGGCCGATCTTCTATCCGCGCGTTCCGGAGACCCAGGAGGAAGCGGAGAAGGTCCGCTTCGCGGTGTATTCCAATCCCAACATCCGCGGCTTGTACGTCGCCACCGACGACACGGCGGCCATCGTCAATACCGGATTCTGGGAAGAGGCTCTCGACTTCCGCACTCTCTATCAACGGATGATGGACTTGAAGGCGGCGGAGGAGGACGACAATCACACCATCTACATCACCGGCTTTCCCTGGCTGTACACGTCGGTGCTGCAATACACCAACCAGCTTGTCTACGTCTTCGGCCTGACGCTGCTGTCGCTGTCCTTCCTGCTGTACTCGTACTTCCGAACCTGGACCGGAATCTGGGTCCCTGTCTTTTCCGGGATCCTGTCGAGCGTCTGGGGTTTGGGGATGGCGGCCGTGATGGGCTTCAACCTCGACCCCTTGGTGCTGGTGATCCCCATCTTCCTGACCGCCCGGGCCTTGAGCCATTCCGTGCAATCGATGGATCGCTATCACGAGGAGTACTATCGCCTGCGCAATCGTGAGCAGGCGATCATCGTTTCGTACGAGCACCTGTTTGAGCCGGCCATGTCGGGCATCGTCTGTGACGGTCTCGGCTTGTTGATCGTCTCGGTTGCGCCGATTCCGTTGATTCAGAAGGTCGCCCTGTTCGCCAGCTTTTGGATCGTTTCCATCTTCATCAGCGTCGTGACGTTGCATCCGATCATCCTGGCGTTCATCCCGCCGCCGCCCGAGCATCAGTCGTTCGCGCAGCGCGATCCGATCGTCGGATTGTGGACCGCTCGTGCCATCCTCTACACCACCGTCGCTGGCGCGATTGCGCTGCACATGTACGGTGTCGTGCCATCGTCGTTGGTCACGTTCCTGATCACGACGCCGGTTTTGGG
>JACQEN010000085.1 GCA_016200585.1 Deltaproteobacteria bacterium | reverse complement strand
CTGGAAGAGCGACGGCACCGGCACGGGTACCGTGTTGCTCAAGGACATCAACCCCGGATCGGGATCGTCCGATCCCTCCAACCTGATCAACGTCGCCGGCACGCTGTTCTTCACCGCAAGCGATGGAATGAACGGGACCGAGCTGTGGAAAAGCGACGGCACCGCCAGCGGCACTGTGCTGGTCAGGGACATCGGTGTCGGAAGCAATGGTTCCGATCCCACCAATCTCACCAACGTCAACGGCACGCTGTTCTTCACCGCCTGTGACACGCGCGATCTGTTCAACGACCCAGCCGATTGTGAGCTATGGAAGAGCGATGGTACTGCGGCCGGTACGGTGCTGGTCAAGAATATCTTCCCCGGCGCGTATTCCTATTGGCTGCGCGAGCTGACCAACGTCAACGGCACGCTCTTCTTCAAGGCCTGCGACACCGCGGATCCGTTTGGCAACCCGGCCAATTGCGAGCTGTGGAAGAGTGACGGAACTTCCGCCGGCACCGTGATCGTGAAGGACATCAACCCCGGGAGCCGATCGTCCAATCCTCGCTACTTGAGCAACGTCGGCGGCGCGCTGTTCTTCAGCGCCTGCGACGACCAGAGCGGCTGCGAGCTATGGAAGAGCGATGGTACGGCGTCTGGTACCGTGATGTTCGCCGATGTGCTTCCCGGTCCCGCCTCGTCGTACCCGGGAAACTTCACTCAGCTCGGTTCCGACTTGATCTTCGTTGCGACCAACGATGCGTACGCCAGCGAATTGTGGCGCATCACCACGGCAGCAACCTGCGGCAACGGCAACCTCGATGCCGGCGAGCAGTGCGACGACGGCAACCTGGTAAACGGGGACGGCTGCAACATCGCATGCGGGCTAGAGGGATGCCGTGACGGGTATGTCGAGGGAAGTGAGCAGTGCGACGACGGCAACGCCATCGATGCAGATACCTGCAAGAACGACTGTGCGCTAAACGTCTGCGGCGACGGCGTGTCCGATCCAACCGTAGAAGCCTGCGACGACGGCAACACCAACGGTGGCGATGGTTGCAGCAGCAGCTGCCAGATCGAATCGTGCTTCCAGTGTTCTGGTCAGCCTTCGAGTTGTGCACCCGCAGCCGATGGTACGACGTGCAACGACGGCAATGGGTGTAGCATTAGCGACGTCTGCAGCAGCGGGACATGCACCGGCACGAACGCCGCTGATGGCACGGCCTGCGAGGACGGCAATGCATGCAGCATCGGGGACACTTGCCAGGCAGGCGGGTGCCAGGCAGGTCCACCGCTGGTGTGTACTGCGTTCGACCAGTGTTACGACGTCGGCACCTGCAATCCGATGGCAGGCTGCTCCAACCCCCATAAGCCCGATGGCACCGCCTGCAACGACGGCGACGGCTGTCCTTCCGACACCTGTCAGGTCGGTGCCTGTCAGCCCGTCTCTTGCCCGAGTGTGGATGCGATGGTGTTGCTGGTCCGCCCGCAATCTCTCACCATCGTCAGCGGTCAGACGCTCCGGCAGAAGACACTTTCCATCGGCATCCGCAACCTCGATGCACTGGACCGCACCATCGGCCTGGCGGTCGACGCCAGCGACTGTCCTGCCGGGCTAGCGGGTGCAATCGACTGCGATGCCAAGACACCGGGGGCCCAGAGCAGTATCCTGGTACCGGCAGGCAAGACTGTACGCGCGAAGCTACCGCTGACGATCCGCAGCGCCGATTTCACGAGTCTGAATTTCAAGGCGCCACAGCGCTGCACGCTGCGCCTGACGGCGAGCGCTGCAGTGGCGGGTGGCAGCAACGACCCGATCCCTTCGAACAACACAGCGGTGGTTGAACTGAACGTCGTAGACAAGAACGACCCCGAGCAGATCGCGCCACCGCCGCACGAAACGACGCTGGCGAGCGCCGCGCCGGTGACGCTCACCCTCAAGACCGGTCGAACTTTCATCAACAAGACCCTGCACGCAAAGATCGGCAATGCCGACTACGTGCCCGCTGAGCTCCCGGGCGATGCCATTGCGCTGACCGCTGCCGCAAACTGCAGCGGGCTGACACTGGGCACACCGGTCTGTGAGACAAGAACACAGACCAACACCGCGGTTGTGACGGGAGGAGGACGGCGGACCTGTGCGGTCCCTGCCTTCATCGACGGATCCCGGATCTCGACGCCCAATCACCGCGGCAGCCAGCGCTGCACCGTATCGCTAAGCGCTCAGGGACCGAGCAATCCTGATGGCACTCCGAGCAACAACCGCACGGAGTTGGTGATCGACGTCGTCGACAAGAACGACTGAGCGACACATCGCTGCTCCCTGGCCCGGGGGCGGTCGCGGCGACTACTTCCCCTTTGCTGCTTCGCTGAGAATGGCGAAGCCGACGCGGCCGGCAATCGTCCAAGGCTTGCCCCAAGTGCCGAACTTGAGATTGGGTACGGCCGAGGTAGCAACGTCACGGATTCGCGTCTTGCCGGTGGCGCGGCCGACATACGCCAGGGCCGGCAGGAAGCGCGGATCGTTCTCTCCGGGATAGGCGCTGACCGACTCCGAGTAACGGGTCAGCCAGTCAGCGATCGCGCGGTCGTTGGTCACACTGTGTGTGTAGGCCAGTGCTTCGGCCAGCACGCCGAGTTTCCAGTCCTTGCCGCGCTCCGGTTTGTGCACCTTCATGCCCCGTTGTGCATAGCCGCGAGCCGCGGCCCGATAGTGCTCGTCGCCGGTCATCTCATACATCGCCACCAGTGCGATCTGCGGCCAACCAAACTGGCGCGGGTTGCCTTTGAGCAGGGGGCGATGTTCGCGTTCCACCAGATAGTCGGCGATCCCACGCGCCGCATCGAAGGCACGCTCGTCGCCGGTCATTGCGTAGTACGACAACAGTCCCTCATTCCAGGTGTGACCGAGGTCGACCCCGCCGAGCTCGAAGGAGAAGTGCAACGGATTCTTGGGATGGTTCATCCCCACCCAGTTCGGACGTTGACGTTGAAAATAGATGTGATCGACATCGCCGAAGTGACGCGCCGATGCAGTCATGGCGTCGAGGTAGCGCGCTTCACCCGTCGCCGCGTAGGCCAGCGCCAGCGTCTGCGTCAAATCGTACTCGAGGTTACCCCACGCGTCGCAGCCTTTGGTGTCGTCGTGGTATCCGGGATAATTCCAATCGCCCCAGTTGAGCATCCCGTAGAAGCCTTGCCGGCGACGCTCGTTGGGATTGGGTGCGCCATCTTTCGGACAGCGTACCTGTCCCAGATCGTCCCACGACTCGCGATCGGCGTGTTGGCGATAGCGATCATATCCGGCCCCGAGCTCCGACAAGAATGTCTTCGTCGCCTCGGACGGCGCGATGCCGTTGCGCAGCGCTCCGGAGCGTACGATCCATTGCGCCTCGGCGTGTCCGATCGTCGGGGCGCGCAGCCCTTCGAGCAAGGACGGCGTCGGGGCAGTTTCGGCGTGGAAATAGAGCAACATTTCGTGCGTCTTGGCCGCCCCCATGCCTACCTTGGCGGGAATCTTCGCCTGCGGCGCCCACAGATTGTAGGTCAAACCGCTGCGGCGCAGGCGTACGCTTTGCGGATACTCCTGCCAGAAATATCTCGCCACCAGAGCCACACCGCGCGTCGTGTCGTGCAGGTCGAACCAGCCTGCCAGATGACCGGAATCGCGTGCCGCGCCTTGATAGAACACTTCGTTGTCTTCTTGGTAGAGGTCGAGCGGTGCTTCGGGCATGACGTCGGAGAGCGGCGCTGCCGCATCGCGACCGACGCTGTAGGTGGCCTTTGCCGACAGTTCGAGCGGTACATCGACACTGACTTGCTGCACCGCTGTGTAGGGCGCGCTCGCATGATTCTCGAACGTATGCAGAATACGCACGAACGGCTGGTTGGCGTAGGCATCGATGCGCACGACGTAGACGAAGCCGTTGCCGATCTGGCCGCGCATTTCGACGCGCGCCCGCAGCGGCCCGCTGTCGATGACTCGAACCCGCGTCGGCGCTTGCGGCGTCAACCGCTTGCCGTCAATCACGAAGAAGTTGGTGATCGGGCCGTTGAGCAACGCTCGCCCGCGGCGCCGCACATCGACGATCAAGGCCGCTTTGTTTTTCGGAATCGATAGCTCGATCGCCCCGGTGTCGATATCGACGCGATCGGGTAGATCCTCCACCTTCATCGGCGTCGGCGGCGCCGTCGACACGCCACGACGCACTTCGAAGACGTGCGCACCGTGTGGGTGCAGCTCGCTCTGCCAGTCGAGAAGCACCCAGCGCAGACTGCCATCCGGCCATCGACTGAGCGCACGCGCCTGCATCGGTAGCGAGCGCTTGTCGTTGCGCACTTCGAGATCGTTGATGTCGGCGATCCATCCCATCGGTAGCGGCACACCGGCGGTGAATGGCCAGCCCGCACCCGATGCGCCCTCGTGCTCGCTGACTTGAATCGTGAACCCCTGAGGGTCAGGCGCCTTTACCGCCGCGGCGGAGCGTTTGGATTTCGCCGAACCCGTCGCCGGCAGGAGAAGAGACAACACCGCCGCCAACCCAAGAACGGAGCGAACCCAGACCACCGCCCGCTCCGGCACACGACCGCTGCGCTCCCACATGACGCTGCACGTAACACGGCGCGCGGCGATCCGACAATACACTCATCATTTATCGCCGCTGCGTCGTGGTGCCCGCTTGTTGCTGGACAGGCGTTCGGCACGCGTGCTAGGACGGCCGCCAAACATTTGTTCGGGGAGCTCAATACAATGGATGACGAAAAGCTCTTGGAGAAACTCAAGGCGCTGACTGTGTGGAGCGGTCACCGCGAAATGTCGGTGGAAGACGTCGCAACCATCCAGCCGGGTCTCGGGCGCTTGATGCCGGAAGTCGGCAACCGCACCTGGAAGCTCTTCTACGCCGCCAAGGCTGAGAACTGGCCTTTGGCGACGTTCGAAGCGAAAGAGATCAAGGGATTGATGGAGCTCGGTGCCTTCACCCGCCCCAAGCACGAGGAAGCGTTGAATCAGTTCCTCGAAGAGAACTGGAAGCCTCTGCAAGACGCCATCAACAAGAAGGACTTCAACGCCTTCGAGGACGCCTTCCAGAAAGCAGTCGAGGCCGGCAACGCCTACCACGAATTGAAGGACAAGCCGTACATCGTCTGGAAGCTGCCCGATCAGCCGCCACAAGATCTCGATCTCCGACCGCGCAAGAAGGGCTGAGATGCGCTTGTTTCCCGATCCTCCCGCGAGTGGCGACGTAACGCCACTCGCGGAAATCGGCACGCCCGAATCATCACAACGCCACACCTTCACCCGCCGTCAGGTCCTGCGCTACGGCCTGATCGGCGGCACGTTGGTTTTGCTGCCCGGCGGGTTGACCGCTTGCGGCAACGACCATGAGGGCGGTGCAACTCCGTCTCCCACCAATTTTCTCGACTCGGAAGAACGGCGGGTTTTACGCGCCCTGACGGGGCGCATCGTGCCGACCGATGATCTGCCGGGGGCGCTCGAATGCGGCGCCGATGAATACATCAATCGGCTCCTCAGCATCGTGCCCGATTCTCAAGATCCGGTGGGTCAGGTGTTTGCCGGTGGACCTTTCAGCGATCGCAACCCGTTTCCCGATGCCGCGACGGGAACACCGTCCGACCACTTTCCGACCGATTCGTTTGAGCATTTCATTCCGCTGACGCGCTTGCAGCTGATGAGCTGGAGAGTGCAGTTGCTCGGCAGCGCCGCCGTTGCCGGAAGCGACTTCAACTCCGGCACCATCGATCCCGTCGTTGGAATTCGCGACCAATACCGCGCCGGGCTTGCCGGGTTGCAGGCCAAGAGTCAGCAGATGTTCGCAATCGACTTCGATGCAGCGACGCCGGCGCAGCAGGACATGGTGCTTGCCAAAGCCGACAGCTCGTTCGTCGACCTGGTGACACGGCACGTGCTCGAAGGAATGTTCTGTCCGCCGGAGTACGGCGGAAATCGCGACCAGACTGGTTGGAAGCTGATCGGTTATGATGGGGATAGTCAGCCGCTCGGCTATTCGATTTTCGACGCGTCGACGCAGTCGTACCGCGAACGCACCGACAAGCCAAATTCAACCGCGAATCCCGACGAGAGCTTCACTCCCTTCGATAGCGACATGGATCGCTTCCTGCGCTTCGTGGCGCGTCTCGCCGATCCGATGCATTTCCCCTGAGCAGCCATGGCCCAATTGCCGTCACGCGTTCCGGGGGTACTCGGAAACACCAGCCTCAGCCACTTCGACGTGATCATCATCGGCAGCGGCGCCGGCGGCGGCATGGCGGCACGGACGCTGGCCCTGGTCGGCGGCAAGAAGGTGCTGGTCTTGGAGCACGGCAACAACTACTTCGTCGGCCTCGACGATCCGGCACCGAACATGCCGGTGCCGTTGTTTAGCAACGATGAGATCAAGCTGAGCATTCGCGAGCTCATCGATCAGGACCATTTCCTCGAACCGCGCTCGTATCGTGAACGTGCCTCGGCGACCGCGACGTTCAACGAAGACGTCAACACGCTGCCGAAGACGGTCGGCGGCGCGGCAGTGCACGCCGATATGAAGTACCCGCGTTTCAACGCGGTCGATTTCCATCTCGGCTCCGAGCTGCACGACAAGAACGTTTCATACGCCAACAGCAACTTTGCCGATTGGCCGCTGAGCTACGACGAGCTCGAACCGTTTTACGGCGAGGCGGAGCGGCTCACCGGCGTCCAGGGCCAACGCGACAGCGATCCCTTCGCCTCGCCGCGCAATGCAGACTATCTCATGCCGCCCGGCGTACCGATGTACGTTGCGCAGGTGCTCAGCGACGGAGCCCGCGCCAAGGGCTGCACGCCGTTTCCCTACCCCTCGGCAGTGAACTCTCGACCGTACCGCGGGCGTCCGGCGTGCATCGATTGTGGCTTTTGCAGCGGCTACGGCTGCCCGAACAATTCGAAGTGCTCGCCAGCGGTAACGACCTTGCGCGAAGCGTTGTTGAGCGGCAATTGCCAGCTGCGTTTCAATTGCCACGTGACGCGTTTGCTGCACAGCAGCGGAACGCACGTCGCCGGCGTCGAGTACATCGACGGCGACGGCAAACTTCAGCGCGCCAGCGCCGATCAGTTCATCGTCGCCGCCAGCGCCATCGAGAGCGCTCGTCTGTGCCTGGCGTCCGACCTCGGTGGCGCAGGCCTCGGCAACAGCAGCGGCCTGGTCGGTCGCAATCTGATGTTCCACTCGCAGAATCTCGCCGTCGGCATCTACAAGCAGCGTCTGCACGGCGAGCGCGGGCGATCGGTGACGCATGGGATGTCCGACTTTCGCGGCGTGCTCCCGGGGGGCAAAGCGATCGACCCGACAATGCCGCTCGGCGGCATCGTCGAATTCGGCACCAACTCGGAAGCGATCACCGCGGCTCTCAACAACCTGCAAGCCGTGGGATTCGCCAAGCTCCAGGGTGTCCCCATCACCCTCAAGAAACTGTTGGTCGGCAGCCCGTTTCTGGCGCATATCGCGGTGATGATTCAGCAGGCCGAGGACGCACCGTACCTGGCCAACCAGATCGATCTCGATCCGCAGATCAAGGACGTCTTCGGCCAGCCGGTGCCGCGCATCACCTACGCTCGCGGCGCTCTCGAACAGGCAACGCGGACGTTTTACGGGCCGAAGATGCTCGACATTCAGAAAGCCGCGGGAGCGCAATACGGTTTCTTGGCGCCGATCGACTCGCCGCCGGCCTCACGCCACGTGCTCGGGACGCTGCGCATGGGCAACGATTCCCGCGCCGCGGTTTGCGACGCCTACGGCAAGTTCTACGACGTCGACAATCTGTACTGCATGGACGGCGGCGTGTTCGTCACCTCGTCGGGCTACAACCCGACACTGACGATCATCACCTTGGCCTTGCGTGCGGCAGCAAACGTCGTATCGCCGGGAACGCCGGAGCGCGCTCTGGGGCGCGATACCACGCTGTAGCTTCCGGCATCGATCCGAAGACGCCGTACTTCTCTCAGAACCTTCCCTGTGTCATTCTCAACGCATGGGCGGATTTTTTTCTCAGAAGCGTCGGCGTGTGTTCGGACACCGGGGTGCGGCCGGCTTGGCTCCCGAAAACACCATCCCTTCGTTCGCCCTCGCTCTGTCGTTGGGCGCCGATATCCTCGAGCTCGATGTGCATGCGAGCCGTGACGGTGTGATCGTCGTCAGCCACGACCCAACCCTGGAGCGCACGACCAACGGCGACGGCGTTCTTCGCGATCAGCGCTGGGATGCGCTTGAAAAGCTCGATGCCGGGTATCGCTTCACGCGTGACGGTCACGACTTTCCATTCCGCGGCCAGGGCATTCGCTTGGCGACCCTGGAATCGGTGTTCCGCCTATTTCCATTGGCTCTGTGCAACATCGAGATCAAACAAGAAGATCCGCCGATCGTCGAAGAGGTCCTCAATCTCGTCCAGCGTCTCGACGCGCAGCACCGCGTCTTGCTCGCCGCCGAACACGATTCGATCATGCAAGCGATCCGGCGCCATGCCGGCGACATCGTCACCAGCTTTTCGGCGGCAGAGGTTGCCGACTTCGTCGGACGCTTCAACGGGCCGGGCTTCACCGACTACAAGCCGGCCGGACGGGCATTGCAGATTCCGTCAAGCTTCGGCGACATCCGTCTGGTGACGGCAGAGTCGGTGGCGGCGGCCCATCGGCTCGGGTTGGAAGTGCACGTATGGACCGTCAACCAACGCGAAGAAATGGACGCGCTGTTGGCAATCGGGGTCGACGGAATCATTTCCGACCTACCCGGCGTCGCCCGCGTCGCGGTCGACGCCGCAACCGCTGTCCAATAGAGCTTCTCGACCGGCCTGGAGATACCGGTCTGGCGGCACCGCTGCGGCTGCCGCTCAAGCCACCGCGTCGAGGATCGACTTTCCGCAGCCCGGGCAAAAATTGGCTTGCGCCGGAAGGGTGGTTCCGCAGTTCGGGCAATAGGCGAAGCGTGACGGCTTGCGTCCGCCAGCCGCCGCCCGCCCCTTGCGTTCGTCATCCAGCGCGGCGATGGCCTCGAGAGCCTGCTTGCCGTACTTGTCGCGCACGATCGCAAAATCGGCATTCGACAGCTTACCCATACGCAGGTCGAACTCGGCTTCTTTGATTGCCGCGTATGCTTCGACCTTCTGCCGTTCCCACCGGCCACGGTTGCCCATGATCTTGGCCGCCGGGTCGCCAGAAAGAAGGTCGCGGCGGAAGAAGGGTAATGCAACCCAGACAGCCGCCGCGAGGGCCAACAAGAGTCCTAGAACCGTTGTCATGGTCGGAAGATCAGACTCCTTCGTTTTCTGCCAAGCTCAGGCGTCGAAGTTTTTGAGATCGCGCTCGAGCGTTTGTTCGTGCTGAGATTTCGGTCCTGCATGCCCTGCAACCTCCAAAGAAGGCGCCGCCGCAGGCTTGGTCGCAGCCCGCCAGCGCATCAGCGTGAAGGCTACGACGACGCCTCCCAGTGCCACCAGAAGGAACGGTGTCACCCACGCAATCAGATTGAAGCCCGTCGTCGTCGGGGCGGACAAGATCTTCTCGCCGTACTTTTCCGAGAAGTGGGCGAGGATCGCCAGCTTGTCTTTTCCTTGGGACATTTGTTCGCGGATTTCGTCGCGCAGCGGCAACGCCGAGCCGCATTGCAGGTGGTTGCAGCTATGAACGGTCAATCCGCAACCGCATTGACACGTCAGTGACTCCTCGATGTCCTGAAACGAAACCGCCTCTTTCTCGTCGGCCGCAACCATTCCGCCCAGCCCGACTGCGAACAGGAGCGCCAGGAACAGAGTGCGATAACGAAGCGCTACGGATCTACTCACTGGCCATCCGCTCGCCGCGGCTGGGTGCGTATGCAGCAGCGGGATGAGGCGTGCGCGCCGGCCAGATCGTAATGAACGTTCCGATCGCCAATACGATGCCGCCCCAGCCCAGAAAACCAACCAGCGGATTGATGTAGGCTTGAATTGTCGCCTTCTTGGTTGCGTCGTCGTAGCTTCCGAGCACGAGATACAGATCGGTTCCGAAGGTCGAGCGAATCGCCACCTCCGTGGTCGGTTGCTCCGGTTTCTTGTAGAAGCGCTTCTCCGGTTTCAGTGTGTCGATTTGCTTACCGTCCTTCAGCACGGCGATGTTGGCCGCCATGTGGGCCGCGTGCTCGTTTTCCCAGGCTTCGACCTTGTCGTAGCGCAGCTTGTAGTTGCCGACGTCGAACGACTCGCCGGGGCTGACGGTGTTCAGCTGCTCGACGCGAAAAGCCGACGTTCCGGTGATCGCCAGGTACATCATCACAATTCCGATGTGCACGACGTAACCGCCGTAGCGGCGGCGATTCTTGCCCATCAGATGAGCCAGTGCGGCGAAGACGTTCTCACCGATCATGGCCTGGCGCGCCCGCACCCCGCGGTAGAATTCTGCGGCAATCGTCGCGCCAACGAAGATGCAGATCGAGAACGACAGCACGGCGTAGTAGTGGCCGATGCCGGCAAGGATCATCGCGAAACCGCCACCAACCCCGAGAACGGTCGGCCAGAGAAAGCTGCGTTTCAGGCTGCTGGCCGAAGCACGGCGCCAGGCGATCACCGGACCGACACCCGTCAAGAAAAGCAGGATCAAACCGAGCGGCGCGTTGACGCGATTGAAGAACGGCGGACCGACGGTGATCTTGATGCCGCGCACCGCCTCGGAGATCACCGGAAAGATCGTGCCCCAGAAGACGGCGAAGGCAATGCCGACCAAGATGAGATTGTTCAACAAGAAGGTCGCTTCACGCGACAGGATCGAATCGAGCTCGTTCTCGCTTTTGAGCTGCGGCAGACGCCACACCAGAAGCCCGATCGCCATCGTCGCCATGATCCCGAGGAAGCCGATGAAGAACGGCCCCAACCCCGACTGCGTAAACGAATGCACCGATGAGATGACACCGCTGCGCGTCAGGAAGGTGCCGAAGATGGTCAACAGGAAGGTGAGAATCACCAGCACCATGTTCCACACCTTCAGCATGTTCTTCTTCTCTTGGATCATCACCGAATGCAGAAACGCCGTGCAGGTGAGCCAGGGCATGAAGGCGGCGTTCTCGACCGGATCCCAGGCCCAGTAACCGCCCCAACCGAGTACGCGGTATGCCCATTCGGCGCCGAAGAGGTTGCCGAGGCTGAGGAAGAACCAGGCAAGCAGCGTCCAGCGGCGGGTCGTACGAATCCAAACGTCGTCAAGACGGCCAGTCGCCAGGGCCGCCATGCCGAAGGCAAAGGGGATCGAGCAACCGACGAAGCCCGTATAAAGGGCTGGCGGGTGAATCGTCATCCAGTAGTTCTGCAGCAAGGGGTTGAGATCCTGGCCTTCCCCGGGAGTGAAAGCCAGGCGTTCGAACGGCGGCGTGACAAACAGCAGCATCGACAGAAAGAACAGCGCCGTCAGCATCAACGTCGCGTTCACGTACGGCATGAGCTCGCGGTTCTTGTAACGGTTCTGCATGACGACGATCGCCGTCATCGACGTCAGGATCAGCAGCCAGAAAAGCAGCGACCCGGCCTGGCCGCCCCACAAGGCGGCGACGGTGTAGTTCAGCGGCAAGGTGCTGCTGGAGTAGTGGGCAACGTATTCGATGTTGAAGTCGTGCGTGACCAGAGCAAGCAGCAAATCGGCGACAGCAATAACCGTCAGCCCCCAAACCGCGAGCGCCGCATGTTCCGCACTGGTGATGAAATCGCGCTGTTGGCGTAACGCGCCGACCAGCGACATGACGATGGCATAGATGGCAAGAACCCATGCGATGGCTAAGGCGATGGGGCCTACGTCGAGCATGAGTCCTCCGTCTCTTGGCTATTTCGCTGCCGCTTCGCCGGCGGCCTTGGCTTCGTACTTCGACGGGCACGAAGTCAGCACGTTCTGCGCTTGCAGGGTGCCATCACGATACTTCCCCTCGATGATGACGTCGCTGCCGCCTGCTGCTTTGAACATGTCGGGGACTACACCGACGTAGTGGACCGGCACGGTCGGCTGGTCCGGACTGTCATTGCCCTGGAAATCGCCGATTCGGAAGTTCAGCTCCTCGCCGTTGGGCGTCATGTTCTTCCTGACGCTTCCGAGCGCCACCCGTCCGGCAACCCGAACGCCTTCGTTCGCCAGGCCCTCTTTCTTGGTGATAAATTCGCCGATGGTCAGGTAGTAGACCGAGGTCTGACTGACGCCGGTGTACATCAAGTACGCGACGGCTCCGACCAGGGCCAAACCAGCCACAAAGAAACGAGCTTTCCGATTCATCTTCGCCTCACACCTAATGCAATGTAACTGCTGATTCAACGCTGAGAATACCGCCGCAGACTGTCCCATGCCTGGCGCGCAGCAAAACTGCCCTAACGCCAGCCCAATAGCCCGGTCCCGGTCTCAACACGCTCCTCCTGCGTGGTTCTGATTGCGCCACGTTTTCCCTACACACTTTCACAAAGCAACAAGCGCGCCTGCCAGCTGGGTCTGACCAGCTAATCCCTCAAACTCCTCTCTTCTTGTAGCTGCGAACGCCGAAATTTGCAGTCCGACCTGCAGGAAGCTGCGCAGTAGGACGGAATGCCCGCAGCCTCATGGCCACCTGGGTGTTGTCCAAACAACCGCTGGACGACCCGGTTGCCCGCTGTTATCAGTCCACGGTCGCGCCGTACGTCGTGATGGCGCGCAGACCAGCTCACGACCCGGCAAGCCGGGGTCGAAGAAGGGACACCTCAGGGATGGGGCGGATTACGAAGGGACGACGAAATCATTACAAGCGCTTGGCACGACGCGCGCTGTTCACATTCACAGTAGCCCTCCTCCCGGTGCTCGCCTTGCCGCCTCTTCCGGCCTCTGGCGCTACACCAAAGACCTCCAGTCTCAAGAAGAGACACCATCGCAAGTCGAAGCATCAAACCGGCAAAAAACATTCCCAACGAACCGCCAAAGCTGGCGTTCGCCACGCGCACAAGACAAATCCGGCAAAGCTCGTCATGCCGGCGACCGAGACGTCCCCGGTCCTCGACGTGGCACAGCAGTACCTGGGACGCCCCTATCGCTTTGGCTCGACCGCCGGGTCGTACGATTGCTCCGGTTTTGTCCGTCGGGTATTTGCCGAGTTGGGGGTCGAATTGCCGCACTCGGCGCGCGAACAATTCGACCTCGGAGACCGCATCCGGCGCGACGATCTAGCGCCGGGCGACCTGGTCTTCTTCCGTACGTATCGCAAAGGCGCCAGTCACGTCGGCATCTACATCGCCGAGGACAAGTTCATTCACGCCGCTACCCGCGGCGGCCAGGTGCAGGTCGATTCACTCGATCAGACCTACTACGCCAGTCGCTACCTCGGAGCGCGGCGCGTCGACCCGCAATCGTAGTCCGATTGTTGATTGAAGATTGGTGATTGTCGATTCAAGCTGCAGCGACGGCGCGGAGCTCTCAATCACGAATCGTCAATCAAACATCTTCAATCGCCAATCTCCGCAGCATCCCCGCGCCTCATGCCGCGGCAGACACCACGTTTCGAGGCGCGGATGAAGTCGACCAGGTAGCGGACCTCGTCGGTCATCGGTTGCTTCTCCAATTCTTCCAAACGCAGCCGCAGATTGCCTGCCTGCCCGAAGAGCTTCGCAAAAGTAGTGCGCAAGGCTCGCACCTCGGTCGCCGGGAAACCGGCACGGCGCAGGCCGACCACATTGATGGCGCGCACCGTATGCGTGAAATCCATGATACAGAACGGCGGAACGTCGCGGCTGCTGCGACTGAGGCCGCGCAACAACGCCAGGCGCCCGATGCGAACGAACTGGTGTACGACGCAGTTGGCCGAGATGAACACCTGGTCCTCGACGTCGACGTACCCGCCGAGCGCTGCACCGTTGGCAATGATGATGCGATTGCCGACGCGGCAGTTGTGTCCGACGTGGGCGTTCGCCATCAGCATGTTGTCGCAACCGATCTCGGTCGCCGTTCCGGGCTTGGTGCCGCGATGGATCTGCACGTGCTCGCGGAAGACGTTGCGGTCACCGATGCGAACGTAGCTTTCCGCACCATCGTAGCTCAGGTCTTGTGGCTCGTCGCCAATGACGGCGCCGGCGTGGATGACGTTGTCGCTGCCGATTTCGGTCCAGCCGATCAACGTCGCATGGGCTTCGACACGGGTTCGAGGTCCGATCCGGACCCTTCCGTTAACAACGACATACGGACCGATTTCCGCACTCGCATCAATTTCCGCCTCGGCACCGACGATGGCTGTGGGGTGAATCGCCATTCACGCCCTCAATGCCGCCGTGCAGAAGGATTGATGCGATCGCTTTCGTCGGCATCGGCCTCGTCGTCGTTTTCGCAGCCTACCGTCTTGTCCGGCACGCAATAGCGTTCGCTGGCCCAGTTACCGAGGTCGTGAACCTGGCAGCGTTGGGAGCAGAACGGCCGATAGGGATTGCCGTCCCAAGCGACCAGACGGCGGCACATCGGGCAACGCACTTCCTTCAATCTCGACCCCCGACCATGAAGGCTAACGGCGCTGCAGCAACTCGCGCAGCTCTTCGATCTCCTTTTCCAGAGCTCGGTTCCGTCGCGACAGTACGACGATGTAGAAGAACAGCATCACCCAAACCGCGGTGTAGGCAGCAAACAAGAAATTCAAATTTTCCATCATCACCTCTCCGCTCCAGAGTGGGCTCAGCGGCTTCCCAAGACGCGCTGGCGCAGGTCTTCGAGCGCGTCCTGCAAACGCGCATTCTCATCACGCACCCAAACCAACCACACGTACAAAAGGAAAAACGCAGCGAAACAGACGCCCAGCGTGGCTTGCATGCGCGGGTCCGAAAGGCCCGAACCGCCCTCACGCGTCACCAGCACAGCGGGATGAATCGTACGCCACCAATACACGGAGCGGTTGATGATCGGGATGTCGACGGCGCCGACAATGCCAAGAATGGCGGCGTAGCGAGCGCCCTGCTCGCCGGTCGTCGTAACGGTGCGCATCATCAGATATGCGGCGTAGATCAGACACAGGATCAGCGCGGTGGTAAGCCGCGCATCCCAGGTCCACCACGTCCACCAGATCGGCTTGGCCAAGATCGGTCCGGTGATGAGAACCAGCGAACAGAAGAGCATCCCGACCTCGCCGCTCGAATGCGCCAGCCGATCCCACGTACGGGTGCCTTTCCAGAGAAACATCGCGCTTGCTATGGCGACGACGCCGAAAGCCAAGAAGGTCATGATGGCGATCGGCACGTGGAAGTAGAAGACACGCTGGACGATGCCCTGGGCGCTGTCGGTCGGAACATACACGAAGACCATGTAGACGGCGGCCAGCATCGTCGCACCTGCAAGCGCAGCGATCAGGTTTCCGAGAAGCGTCTTGCCGTTGGATTCACCCACGTCGCGTCCTTTCGCCTTGCACAGCAATCTGCGCCATCAGGCCGAGCTCAGTCTTCGACTGCATATTCAAACACCAGCCAACCGACAACCAGAAAAATCACATCAAAGCCGAGCATCAGATTCAACCACTGCGACACTTCGTCGAGCCCCTTGCCGATCAGCAGCTTGTGCGTCACCGTCACCCCGCCGATGAACAGCGGAACGACAAGCGGAATCATCAACAGAGGTAACATGACCTCACGAGCGCGAGTGCGTACCGCAATTGCCGCGAACAGCGTCCCGACGGCAGAGAATCCGAACATTCCGAGAAGCATTGTCAGAATGATGCCGCCGAACGCTGTCGTCACAGTCAGGTTGAAGAAGAAGACGAAGATCGGCAGCACCACGACTTGTGCCGCGGTCATGAACAGAAAGTTCGCAGCTGTCTTTCCGAGATAGATCGAGCCGCGGTCGACCGGACAGAGCAAGAGTCCTTGCAAACACTCGTTCTCACGCTCCGCTAAGAACGACCGACTGAGGCCGAGCACACCGGCAAACACGACCGCTACCCACAAAGCTCCCGGCGCCGCCTCGACACGAACGTCGCTACCCGGTTCGAAGGCAAAGCTGAGAACCAACAGGGTAAGCAAGCCGAGCAAGAGCAGCGACGTCAGCGTCTCTTTCGTTCGCAGCTCGAGCAGCAAATCCTTGCGAATGATTGCAAACATCAGCTTCCCTGCCCTTCGGACTCACCATTGGGCTGGGAGTGAACGATCTCGCGGTACCGCGTCTCGAAGGAAACTCGCGCGCCCCCGGTCACCTCGACGTCGTCACGCAGCTCACCAGCGACGAGGACAACCGCACGGCGGCAGATCTCCAAGCCGCGCGCCAGGTCATGGGTCACCATCAACAACGTCGTTCCGCGTTTGTGCTCGTTCACCAGGATGCTGCTCAGGGTGTTGGCGGCATCGACGTCCAGCCCGGTGAACGGCTCGTCGAGCAGGATGAGATCAGGTTGGTGTAGAATGGCGCGCGCCAGAGCACAGCGTTGCTCTAGACCACGTGACAGAGTGCGCACCGGTCGATGCGCCCAGCCCACCAAGCCGACGAGGTCGAGCAGCTGGCGTACACGCGCACCGGCATCGTGGACGCCAAACATGCGCGCGTAGAAGTCGAGGTTCTCGGTTGGCGAGAGATCGGGATAGAGGAAGCTCTGATGCGATAGGACGCCGATGCGCCGGCGTACCGCCGCGGTGGCGTCGCTGACGGAGTGCCCGAACAAACGCAGCGTACCGCTGGTCGGGCGCAGCAACGTCCCCAGAAGTCGCAGCAGCGTACTCTTGCCGGCACCATTCGGACCCAGCACCGCTACCGCCTCGCCGGCCCCGATCTGCAAGTTCAGGCCCGCAAGCGCCGTAACGCTCGCAAACCGGCGCGCCAGCCGATCGGCCTCCACCACCATGTCCATCATTCGTTGGGGCTCTATCGGAAGGTGGTTGAAAAGTGAAGCCTGGCGCGCTGTTACCGGTGCAAAGGGAACGGCGCCGTCGCTTGACCCCCCGGCAACGCTCGGCTAGGAAGCAACGTCCTACCGCAGGCGAGCGGAGCACATCGTGAAGCTCAACGTCCACCAAATCGAAGAAAGCGCCAAGCAGCTGACCTATGAGGAGCCAACCGAGCCCCTCAACGCTCGTTTGGTTCACGGCGGAGTTTGCGATTTCGAGTTTCCCGCCAAGGCTACGGTTCGGGTCGACTACTATCGCGCCGGTCTGGAGCTCTTCTTCCACGGCAAAATCGAGGGCACGGTCGTTGGCCACTGCGCCCGCTGTCTTGAAGACTATACGTTTTCCCTCGCAACGAACTTCGACGTCGTGCTCATACCGAAACCCGATCTGCGCGAGCATGTGGAGCTGACGGCCGATGAGCTCGACCTCAGCTACTACAGCGGTGACCAGGTCGACCTCACGCCCTTGGTCGACGAACAAATCATCCTGGCGTTGCCGACGCGCCCGCTTTGCGGAGAAAACTGCAAGGGCCTGTGTCCGTCCTGCGGCGCCAATCTCAATCAGGCAACCTGTAATTGCACGGTATCCACCGGAAATCCGCGCCTGGCAGTGCTGCGCGAGCTGAAGATCGGCCATTGAGGCCGGTGCGCTCAAAACCTATCGAAGGAGTCGATCATGGCTGTTCCGAAGCGAAAAACCTCTCACTCGAAGCGCAATAAGCGACGCGCCCACGACGCGCTGACCGCGCCGCATGTCATCAGTTGTCCGGAGTGCGGCGAGTCGACCACGCTGCATCATGCTTGCCCGCACTGCGGCATGTATCGTGGCCGCAAAGTGATCGAGCTGCACAACGACTGACGGCACCGCTCTCTCGGCGAGCAACACTCGAAATGGCGGCGACGCTGGCCTTCCTCTTTCCCGGTCAAGGCTCGCAAGCCGTTGGCATGGGTCGCGACCTCTACGCAGCTTCGGCGGTTGCGCGCGCGACCTTTGCCGAAGCGGACGAGGTGTTGGGCTTCGCGCTGTCGCGTCTGTGCTTCGACGGTCCGCTCGAAGATCTGACGCTCACGGCGAACACCCAACCCGCGCTACTCACGGTCAGCACCGCTCTGGCGCGGGCCCTGAGCGCCGAAACCGGCGTTCAACCGGCTTGCGCCGCCGGCCACAGCCTGGGTGAGTTCAGCGCGCTCGTAGCCGCCGGCGCCATCTCCTTCGGCGATGCCGTTCGCGTCGTCCGCGAGCGTGGACGCGCGATGCAGGAAGCAGTACCGACGGGCATTGGCGCGATGGCAGCCATCCTGGGTCTGGATGCATCCGCCGTCGAAGCGGTGTGTCGCGACGCAGCCGAAGGCGACATCGTCAGCCCGGCCAATCTCAACGGCGCTGGACAGATCGTCATTGCCGGACACAAACAAGCCGTAGAGCGCGCCGTAGCCCTGGCCAAGGCACGCGGCGCCAAACGCGCCATACCTCTGGCCGTGAGCGCGCCTTTTCATTGCGCCTTGATGGCGCCTGCCGCTGAACGTCTGCGAGCCGTCCTCGAGCCGGTTACGATCTGCGCTCCGGCCTTTCCGGTCATCAGCAACGTCGAAGCGCAAGCCTACCGCGGTGCCGCCGGTATCAAGGAGCTGCTGGTACGGCAGGTCGTCAGCCCGGTGCGCTGGGAGGAAACTGTCGCGGCGCTGGCGCAGCTCGGTTGCACCGCTGCCATCGAAGTCGGTCCGGGGCAGGTTCTCTCGGGATTGATGAAGCGTAGCGCTCCTGCGATCCGCTGCGCCTCGGGCTTCGATTTTGCCAGCGTCGGCGCTCTTCGAGGTGAGGGATGAGCCTGCCGCTACAGGGGCAGGTAGCGATCGTCACCGGCGCTTCGCGCGGCATCGGGCGCGCCATCGCTTTGCGTCTGGCACGCGACGGCGCGCACGTCGTCGTCAACTACGTCCACCAAGCTGCCGCGGCTACGGAGGTAGTGCACACGATCGGCGCGGCCGGAGGTCAGGCGGAAGCGGTGCAGTTCGATGTCGCCGATAATGCCGCTGTTCAGGCCTCCATTGCATCCGCCGCGGAGCGTTTGGGACGTTGCGACATCCTGGTCAACAACGCCGGGATGACCGCCGACACTCTGGTGATGCGTCTCAAGGAAAGCGATTGGGATCGCGTCGTGGCAGTGAATCTCAGCGGCACATTCCACTGCACCAAGGCGGTGCTGCGTACCATGGTGCGGGCGCGCTACGGCCGGATCGTCAACCTGAGCTCGGTGGCCGCCAGCCTCGGCAACGCCGGCCAGGGTGCGTATGCCGCTACCAAAGCGGGGATCGAAGGCTTTACGCGGTCGATGGCGCGCGAGCTCGCCAGCCGCAGCATCACGGTGAACGCCGTGGCACCGGGCTTCGTCGAAACAGAAATGGTCGCCGCCTTGCCTGAGACCCGGCGCTCAGAGTATCTGAAGCTCATTCCCGTCGGTCGTCTGGGTACGGTGGAGGAGGTGGCGGATGCGGTGGCCTTTCTGGTACGGCCGGAAGCAGGTTATATCACCGGTCAGGTTCTCGGCGTGAACGGCGGCTTATCCATGTAACCAGGCAACCAGGCAATTCTCTATCTGCAAAACAAATAGCCGGCGCAGGGCGGCGGCGCGAGGAAGAACAGGGAGGACACCGATGGCATCACCGGTAGAAGCCAAGGTACGCGAGATCATTTGTGAGCAACTCGGAGTCAGCGAGGAGGAGGTGACGCCGTCGGCGTCGTTCCTCGAGGATCTCGGTGCCGATTCGCTCGACATCGTCGAGCTGGTCATGGCGCTCGAGGAAGAATACGACATGGAGATCACCGACGAGGAGGCGGAAAAGATCCGCACCGTTCAAGACGTGGTCAATTATATCGAAAGCCACAAGAAGTAGTCCGATGAGCGAGCTCGAGCGCGTCGACCCGGAAATCTTTGCGGTGCTGCGCCAGGAGGCGCAGCGTCAAGAGCACAACCTCGAGCTGATCGCCTCGGAAAACGTCGTCAGTCGAGCCGTGCTCGAAGCGCAAGGCTCGATCCTCACCAACAAGTACGCCGAAGGATACCCGGGCAAGCGTTACTACGGCGGGTGCGAATTCGTCGACGTCGCCGAACAACTGGCGATCGATCGGGCTCGGCAAATCTTCGGCGCCGATCACGTCAACGTCCAGCCCCACTCCGGCTCGCAGGCCAACATGGCCGTGTACTTCTCGCAGTTGGAGCCCGGCGCCACGATCCTCAGCATGGATCTGTCGCACGGCGGCCACCTGACGCACGGCAGCCCGGTCAATTTCTCGGGCAAATTCTTCAAGGTCGTTCCCTACGGCGTGCGCCAATCCGACGAACGGCTCGACTACGACGCCATGCTCGACCTGGCGCGCAAACACCGTCCGAAGATGATTGTCGTCGGCTACAGCGCGTACTCGCGCGAGATCGATTTCGCCCGTTTCCGCCAGGCAGCCGACGAAGTCGGGGCCATGGTCATGGCAGATATCGCGCACTTCGCAGGATTGGTTGCCGCCGGCATTCATCCCTCGCCGATACCACACTGCGAGTTCGTCACCACGACGACGCACAAGACGCTGCGCGGACCGCGCGGTGGCATGATCATGTGCAAAGAGCAGTACGCCAAGAGTGTAGGGTCCTCGGTATTTCCCGGCAACCAGGGCGGACCCCTGATGCACGTCATCGCCGCCAAGGCCGTCGCTTTCAAAGAAGCGCTGCAGCCGGCGTTCAAACAGTACCAGCAGCAGATCGTCCTCAATGCCAAGGCTCTGGGCGAAGGCTTGATGAAACGCGGCTTCCGTTTGGTTTCGGGCGGCACCGACAATCATCTGATGCTGCTGGATCTGCGCAACACCGAGCTGACCGGCAAGATCGGCCAGGAAACCCTCGACCAGGCACACATCACGGTGAACAAGAACACCGTACCGTTCGAAACCCGCTCGCCATTCGTGACCAGCGGCGTGCGCATCGGCACACCGGCGGTGACCACACGCGGCATGAAGGAAGCCGAAATGGAAGTCATCGCCGAGCTCATTCACCGCGCTCTACAGAGCGTCGGCGACGACACAAAATTGAAGTCCGTCGCCAACGACGTCGTTGCGCTGTGCAAGCGTTTCCCGCTCGGAATACTCTGATCGTCGCATGCCGATCGACCTCGACTACTCCGCTGCCGGCGTTGCGGTACGAGCGGATCTACAGGATGCGCATCGGCGGATTCTCGACCACATCCGCTCGCCCGGCACCTGGTGGAGCGGCGCCGAACGCATCGCCATCGCCGCAGAAGCGCGCCACGCTCTCGATTGTTCTCTGTGCAAGAATCGTCAAGCGGCGCTTTCGCCGAATTCCGTCAGCGGCCAGCACGACTCACTGGGTGGCTTGGACGGGACGATCGTCGAAGTCATCCATCGGGTCCGCACCGACCCGGGACGCCTGTCACGCGCCTGGTTCGACGGCGTCATCGCCGCCGGGGTCAGCGTACCGCAGTACGTCGAAGTGATCGCTGTTGTGACTCTTCTGACGGGTGTCGACTTCTGTGCCCGAGCGCTGGGGCTCGCTCCTTTTGCCCTGCCGCCGGCACTGCCAGGCGAGCCGTCGCACGATTTGCCCCCCGCCGCAAAACCAGGCCCGGCCTGGGTACCGATGATCGCCGTCGAGGATGCAGCGGGCGCCGACGCCGACATCTACTTCGGACTGCCCTTCGTTCCCAACATCGTCCGCGCTCTCAGTCAGGTCCCCGATGAGGTGCGCGCTCTCTGGCAGTCCTCCGATGCACACTATTTGCCAGTGGCGCAGATCCCGGATCCGACGGCGCGCCGCGCTCTCGATCGCATGCAGATGGAATTGGTTGCGGCGCGCGTCTCGGCCCTCAACCAATGCTTCTACTGAACGACGGCGCATGCCTCGCTGCTCCGTGCGAGCAGCTCGATCAGCGGAAGCGCAGTCGACCTCCAAGCCGTACACGGGTGCACGGGCGACGCAGGCGTTGAACACGGCGCCCGCTTGCTTGCATTCACCGAAGCCGTCATGGCCAACGACCAAGCCGCCATGCAACACGAACGCGCACAGCTGCTGCGCCTGTTGTCACCGCAGCAGTTCGTCGATGTCTGTGCCGTGATTGGCGCCTTCAACGTCGTCGATCGCATCGCCGATTCGACCGGTATTGCGCTCGATGACATGATGCTCGCCATGAGCGCCGGCCTGCCGCAGGAGCTCGGCCTGACGAATTTCAACTCCGCCGCAAACACCCCCGGCATGCGTTGAGCATCGCAGACCAACCCGCGACGAGCCACGAGCCGCTAGACACCAGAGGACGCGGACCGATCTCCATGAGCTGGCTCCGCGCTACGCTCCCCTCCCGGCGGCAGAACCGTATCGTGCAGCCACTTGGCATCGTCACGCTGCGGGTAGTCGATGTTGAAGTGCAGGCCGCGACTCTCTTTGCGGCTGATGGCGGAGCGAATGATCAGCTCTGCGACGAGCGCGATGTTGCGCAGCTCGATGAGGTCGCCGGTGACCAGGAAGTCCCAATAGTACTCACGGATCTCCTCCTGCAGCAGCGTGATGCGTTTGAGAGCCCGTGCCAGGCGACGATTCGAGCGTACGATGCCGACGTAGTTCCACATCATGCGGCGGATCTCGTCCCAGTTCTGCGTCACGACGACCATCTCGTCGCTGTTCACCGCCTTGCCGGGATTCCAATCCGGGAGATCCGGCGTGCGTTGCCGGTCGCCGCGGACGAGCAACTGAGCGCTCGCCGCGGCCCGGTGGCCGAACACCAATCCTTCGAGCAGAGAATTCGACGCCAGACGATTGGCACCGTGCAGGCCGGTCATCGTCACCTCGCCGGCGGCATACAGTCGTTGGATGGCCGTGGCACCATCCGCATCGGTCATGACGCCGCCGCAGCAATAGTGAGCCGCCGGCACGACCGGAATCTGGTCGCGTGTGATGTCGATGCCGAACTCGAGGCAGCGCTCATAGATGACTGGAAAGCGCTGGCGCACGAACTCGGCATCGCGCTGCGTGATGTCGAGGTAGACGTGCTCGAAGCCGTGCACCTTCATTTCGCTGTCGATGGCCCGGGCCACGATGTCACGCGGCGCCAGCTCGGCGCGCGCGTCGTAGCGTTTCATGAACGCCTCGCCGTCGGGGCGCCGCAGAATCGCGCCTTCACCGCGCATCGCTTCGGTGATGAGGAACGACTTGGCGCGTGGGTGGTAGAGACAGGTCGGGTGAAATTGAATGAACTCCATGTTGCCGACCGGCACTCCAGCGCGCCAAGCCATGGCGATGCCGTCCCCCGACGCCACATCCGGATTGGTCGTGTACAAGTACACCTTCCCTGCCCCGCCGGTCGCCAGAAGCGTCGCTTTGGCTTGATAGCGTCCAACCACACCGGTGGTGACATCAAGCGCGTACGCGCCCCAGCACGACGGCCGTTTGATCGCGGGGTCGAACTTGCTGTCGATGAGCAGATCGACCGCAAGGTGTTTTTCGAGGACCTTGATGTTGGGCTCGCGGCGCACGGCTTCGATCAGAGCCCGCATGATTTCCCGGCCGGTGGCATCCGAAGCGTGCAAGATGCGGCGGCGACTGTGGCCGCCTTCCTGACCCAGATCATATTCGTCGGCGTGCTTGCCGCCGCGCGTCGAGAAGCGCGTGCCAAGGGCGATCAATTGGCGCACGTGCTCCGGGCCCTCGCGCACCACCAGATCGACGATGTCTTGATGGCACAGCGACGCACCTGCCGTCATCGTATCTTGACTGTGCTCTTCGAAAGAATCGTCGGCACTCCACACCGAGGCGATGCCACCCTGAGCGTATTCAGTCGCACTCTCCGGCAGCCGGTCTTTGGTGAGCACAAGCACACGTCCGACCGCCGCCGCTTTGAGCGCAAAGCTCAAGCCGGCAAGGCCGCTACCGATGACCAAGAAATCGCTTGACTCCACGCGCTTTCCTGTACCACACGCGTCGCCGCACAAGCCACGCAGGAGCGGAAAAATCCGATTGACGAACCGGTGTCTTGATCTTACTCTCGGCCGTCATGCATTTTTTCAAAGCCGGCGTGCTCGCGGCCTGCTGTGCAGCTGCTCTCGGAGCGGCACCGGCCACGGCGGACATCTACATGTACCGCGATACGCGTGGCGGGCTGCATTTCTCCAACGCCCCAAGCGAGCCGCAGTACCACTACTACATGGCGGATGCGGTGTGGACCAACGGCAAGTTCCGGCGCTGGGGACACGTTTGGAGTGATCCCAAGCGCCACAAGGCCTACGACCAGATCATCCGGGCTGCAGCCCAACGTCACCAAGTCGACGAAGCGCTGGTGAAGGCGGTGATTCGCGCCGAATCGGATTTCGTCCCCGACGCGGTCTCACCCAAGGGCGCCCTCGGCTTGATGCAGCTCATGCCCGCGACCGCACGCATGCGCGGCGTGTGGAAGGTGTTCGAGCCGACCCAGAATGTCGAAGGTGGGGTGCGCCATCTACGTTATCTGCTTGATCGTTACAGCGGGAATTTGCGCTTGGCCCTCGCCGCGTACAATGCCGGCGAGGCAGCCGTGGATCGCAGCGGCGGCGTGCCGCCCTACCCCGAGACGATTGAGTATCTGGCGCGCGTCATGCGCTTCCGCGACGGCTATTTGCAGGGCCAGTTCGCGGATTGAAGCCCGCGATCCGACGATCGCCTAGCCTTTTCCTGTCGGAAGCTTGGCCGCTGTCGTTCCTAGTAACCGAGTAGCGGGCGTTCGGCTTGTTTCCGAATCTCCTTTTCATCGCTCCACTCGATGATCCCGGTCTCGACGTTGGCAAGATTCAGAGTCAACTTGTAGTACACGTCGGTGGTCCGTCCGGCTTGCTTGACGATCGAATCCACCTCGCCGTACAGGAGATAGTCGGCACCGACCTGCTTGCCGCTCTTCTTGGCGGTAGCTTTGTTCACGGCACCCCCCTGCTGATAGTCGATGTTCTCACCTATTTCGGCCGCGGCGTCGGAAACCGCCGTAAACCGAACCATCCCGGTCTTGATCAAGGCCGTCCGAATTTTGTCGGTGATACTCTTCGTATCGATGTGCTCGGTGGTCTTGTTTTTCAACGTGCTCACTTGAACGATCGGTCGCGAATTGTTGGCGATCTCCGGCAGGCGCACCATCGAATTCGCCATGCGATCGGCAACCGTCTGGATGTCGCTCGAACCCCATTCTTCCGTGACCGTTTCGACCCGCGTGGGATCCTGGTAGCTGACCTGCCGGGCACAGCCGGCGAAAGAGAGCCCCACACCAGTCAAGCAAACGACCTGCACCAGCTTCATCTCTCGACTCCTTCTTTCACTCAGTCGCCCGGCCTGCGAACGTAGAGCCTGAAGTTTCTGGCGGCCGGTCCGGGGCCAACCGAACCCAGCAGTTTTCGCTCGCCACCGTTGACGAAGCCAGGTTGCCAGGCCGACAGCGTGTCACCGAGTTGAAACCCGTCGGCGTCCGTCCATTCCCAACGGTACTCGAAATTGACGGCGCTCTTCGTGTCGTTTTCCAGCGACACCTGAACGTGCAGAAGCAGACCCTCCTCACGTGTGACCACATCACCGAACTTCAGATCGCGCGCCAGCCCAGGGGAACCGATGACGACGCGTTCACTGGCCGTCGGTTGAGATGGTCGAGGAGGTTCGGTCCTCCCCTCCAGCGTGTTGGATGCGGCACCACAACCTACCAGAGACCCCGCTACGACCGTTGCGATCATCATCCTGATTGGCCAGGCTCGACGCGTCACATCGCTCTCCCATCCGCAGCGACCTGTTCATGAATCGACGGCAACGTCACATGCCCGTTGATGTATCGTGCGCTAACGATTCTCAGATGCGGCCCCGCAGACAGCACCGGAGCCGTAACCTCTTGAATCGCTCGGCTGGCAGGGTCGAGCAACCGCAACCGAACCTCTTTTTCACCGTCGGGGAGATTCACCCGCGCAACGTGGATCGAACGCGGCAGCGCGTACCAGCCACGCAGATCTGCCTGCTCGGTGACCAGGTTGAATGCGGTCGAAATGAGAGCACCCGCAACGCCCTCCTGTGCCTTTGCCTCGTGCGCCATCGCGGCCTTCCCCGCCAACCGAATGGCTTGCCGCAGCAACAGACCGGGATAGCGATCGTGGAGATTGCGCACCGCCATCGCCTCGATATCGACCATCACTTCGGTCTTGCCGACCACCTCACCGCTGCTCCGGAGAACCTCGACTTCGGCGAGATCGGTGGGCATCGGCTTGGTCATCGGCATCGCCGCAAAGAGCACCGTATCGGGCTCGGGTATGGGGAATTTTATTTCAACACGTTCTGGCGCCAGGCCGTTGTCAATGAAGATCAGGGTGTTGCCGGCCGGGGCGGAGGAGGTGGAACCCTTGTCCTTGTGCGGCTGAAGGCCAAGGCTCTTCAACTCGTCGGCACGATGCGCCTTGCCTGCAACCCGCACCAGGTCGGCCGCAACGGTCGGACTGTGCGTCATCTCATAGGCGTGCTTCAGATCAATGAAGGCGTCATCCGCTTCACCGTTCAGTTCGTAAACCGTCGCCGACAGATACGTTGCAAATGGGTTTTGGTAGACGTTGTCGAGTCGCTTCAGGACCTCAGACGATGCGGCAAACTGTTTGTCCATTTCTTTGGAAAAGGTCCCCAGGTCAACCTTCTTATTCTTCGCCTCCGCTTTGGCTTTGTTGATTTCGTCTTGGTGACGCTTCCTCTCTTCGTCTTGCCGCATGTTGGCGTTGCGTATTTCGACGCGAGCGTCTTCCTCCTTACCGAGAAGCAGATAGTTGCGGGCCTTGAATGCGTGCAGAAGGACCTTTTCGTACCCTTCCCCTTGGTACTCCAGCATCTTGTCGTTCACCAGAAGGCTCCCGACACCCGTTGCTGCTTCGGTTGCACTCACGACGGCGCGGTTTTCGTACTCCTTGATCTTGGCCTCACCGCGATCAAACTCACGATTGCTTTCGGGAACCTGCCCAACCGTTTCGTAAATCACCGCCCGGTCCAGGATCGCACACAAATCGTCGCGTCGCTTGGAATCGACGGAAGCGAGTGCACCTGAGAAATCGCCGTTGTTCAACTGCGTGCGAGCATCGAGCAACTCGCGATTGTTCGCCGTCACAATGCCGCAGCCGCACGCGAAGAACGTCGCACAAATCCATCTTGCCGATCGCAATCTCATGATTCCCCCCATTTCCATCCAAGCCCCCGACGACGACGCTGTCGAGATCTCCGGATCCTTGATGTGCCCGAACGACTAATACGAATGTATCGACTTTGTCCCGCTCCCGTCCTCCGGTTGCTCAGTCCCTTCGTCTGCCGGCCGACACGTGTCCCCCTCTCCCGGGGTGCCTTGCAGCACTTTCGCGACGGTGATTTTGGGCAACACTTCTGTAACTCGCACCCGGCCGGATGGTGCCTCGCTGTTGCCCAATGATTCTCCGGTATCAGGATCGATCAGCTTGCGGCCTTCCGAGAAGCAACGGAGCGCCGTGCCGACCTCGAGCCCCGCTCCGCGCCCCCGGTTCAAGCGAACGCTGCCATCACTCGCATCGACGATTTTCAGCGGGTAGACGACGTCCACCATCGCCACCACCGCATCGTTGGCGACTTGCTGGATGGCCTCCTCGAGCGCCTTGCGAGTTTTCTGCTCTCCCGAATCGGCACCGGTTACTCGCGCCGACACCGTCGCACTCGCGTTTCTAGCCGAGACGATTTGGCCGGTGCTGACACGTACCACCTGCACTTCGACGCTCACGTGGACCGTTCGGGCAGTTCCAGCGCCGTAAGGTAGCTCTTCGGGGCGACTCACCGAGTCGTCCGTAACGATCCCAAGGACCAGATACTGCGCACCGACAAATTTGCCGAACCGGGTCCGCGTCGCGGCATCGACTTGCGCCGAATGGGAGAACTTCTGCTCTTGTCGAGCACGGTCGAGACGCGAGCGATCCACGACCACGAATTTGTGAGTATCCGTCAGCACGCGGCTGAACGCGTCCCTGAGCGCAGCGACATCAAGCGACGGCGTATCGCTCGGTGCGTCAAAGGGCAGCACGGCAACGGCGCACTTGGTGCTCTCCTGCGCCGATGCGATGGGACAGCCGCATCGCCATGTGGCCAGCAACGCCGTGGCAAACATCACTGCAATCGTGGAGCGATCCGCGCGCATGGGCACCACCGCAGCGACTACCAACGATCCTTCAACGCATCGTGCGGCGGCGCCGGCGCCTTGGGCTTTGCAGCTTCCGCAAGTCGCTGTTCATCGGTTCGCCAGCGAGCAAGGATCTCTTGCGTAACCGGCTGCAGCGGCGCGCCCGTCAGTGGGTGAACACCTTTCCGGTCAAAGAACTCCATTCGGCCGCTTGGTCCTCGTCCACACCAAACGAAGGGTTGACCGTTAGTCGGATTGAAAAAAACGACACTGCGAGGGTCCACCTGGTTGACCTTGGCTTGCTCGATGGCCGCAGGGTCCGAAGCGGCACGGGCCTGCTCGGCCGTACGCCACTCTTCCACGACTTCAGCGGTAACTTCCTTGAGCTCCGCACCGGTTCTTGGATGAAACCCCCGAGTCCCAAAAAACTCCCAAGTCCCGTCCGGATCGTGGTGGTACCAAACCTGCGGCTTGCCGCTGACCGGGTTGAAAAATACCGCTGTCTTGGGATCGATTGGGTTTGGGTTGCCACCGACGGCAGCGGCCTTTTCTTTGTCCCGCTTTCGCCATTCGTCCACGACGGCATGGGTGACAGGTTTTAGCTCTGCACTCGAGCGAGGATCGTACCCCGGCCTGTCAAAGAACCGATAGTTGTCGTCCTCGTCCAGCGAGTACCACGAACGGGCACGTCCGGTGTTGGCATTGAAGAACTCGGTGGCGTGTGGATCGAGCAGCGCGGGTGGTCCCTGGCGAACCAATTCCAGGATTTCGGCCATGTCGGGGGTCACCGCCGTAAGATGCAGACCGTACTTCGGATCGGTGCCCTCGCGATCGGCTTCATAGAGGCCGTCGGGCGTAATCGCGTACCACTTGATCGCTTTCCCCTCCCCGAAGGAAAAATTGGCCTTCTTGGTAGCCGAGTAGAGTCCCAGATTGTACAAGACGAACATTCCCCCCAGGATGCTCGCACCAGCGTAGCGCCGTCGCTTGCTGAGCGGGCTGATCAACAGCGAATAGCCGTAGTAGAATGGAATGAAGAGCACCGTCGACAGCGCGCTCACCAGGTACAGATTGAGGCCCGTCACCTCGGCAACGGTGTTGACGTAGTGCCGGAAGATCCCCCAGGGGGTGACCACCCAGCCGATCACCCATCCCGGCACCAGAAACGCCAGTGAGATCAAAACAGCGATCACAATACCCTTGGCGTTGAGCCAGACGCCGCTGGCTAGCTTTGGAAAATTGGAAAGAAATTGTTTGAGGGTCTCGACGAGACTGCTCATACGGCCCCCCCGCCCCGGATCGCGAACAGAAAGAACGATTTCGTCACTCGCATTGCCCCCCGCCCAAGTGTCAGTGGTTCGCCGTATTTCAAGCTCAGAGAAGCCTGTCAAGCGGCTGGCCCTAGGCTCATTCACCTTGCGGAGTGCAAACGAAGCATCCGTCTGCTCGCAGAGTTGAGGGAATGAAGAGGACGCTGACCTCTCTGACGTCCAAACGAGCTGAGGCGCACTTGGTCAACGGTTGTATGTCGAGTCGATGCAGAGCTCGCGCTCTCTTCTTCCCGGCGTTGCTGCTCCGTGATAACCACGTGCTGTGGCGAGTGAGATCTGGAATCTCCCCAACGTCTTGACGCTCATCCGGATCCTGTTGATTCCGGTCATGGTCGTCTTCCTCACCGACCCCGGCCCGACGGCAAGCGCGCTGGCAGGCCTGACCTTTTTCATTGCTTGCGTCTCCGATTTTCTCGACGGCTACTTCGCGCGCCGTTGGAACATCTCGACCACGCTCGGCAAGCTGCTCGACCCACTGGCCGACAAGTTGATCGTCGCTACGGCGCTGATCATGTTGGTGGCGATGGACCGCCAACCGGAGGTCCCCGCCTGGATGGCAGTGGTGATCATCGGCCGTGAGATCGCCGTTACCGGTCTACGCGCCGTCGCGCTCAATCAGGGCGTTGTGCTCGCCGCCGAAGAGCTCGGCAAATACAAAGCCATCTTCCAGATGTCCGCCGTCGAGGGGTTGCTGCTGCACTACGATTTTCTCGGCATCGACTTCCACCACGGTGGCCTGTACTTCGCCTGGATCTCGATCGTCATCGGCCTATGGTCGGGGATTGCCTACTACATCAAGGTGATCCGCGAGCTGTTCTGGCCGGCGCCGTCCGCCGCATAAAGGGGCCAGGCTGTCGAGCCTCTGGACGCCAAGTTCGCGGTTCCCGAATCCCGATTTCCACTCCTGTCTCGGCCTCTCGCCGCTCGTCGAGTCTGCCTTGCGCCATAAAACCGTGCATGTTACTTCAGCGATCCCGTCGGCAAACCGGCACACGCGCCCATAGCTCAGTTGGATAGAGCACAAGACTACGAATCTTGGGGTCGGCTGTTCGAGTCAGCCTGGGCGCGCTTTTCTCATTCTGTGATCCATCGCGTCCGCTCTTGTTGCTTTGCAGACGCTGGGCAGGCGTTACGGAGACTCTCACGCACCCTTCGCGTTCTACTCCGACGAAGAGATAGGGAGATCCGTATGACAGATCCGACACCAACGGCCCCAACCTCCGGTATCCTCACGTCACACGATCAAGAACGCATTCGTGCCGAGGAGCAGCTGCGGCGCGAGATCCAATCTGCCCTGGCTCCGCCGTCGCGAGAGAAATCGTTCTTCGACAAGCTGATCGCGCTGCTCAACACCAACGTCGGAATCGGGACGATGGCAGCCGTGCTGCTGAGCGTCGCCACATGGGGCTACACCAAGATCGACGAGCATCTCCACAAGGCCGACCGCAAAGCTGCGGCGGACAGTGCCAAGGCACTCATCGACGTACAGCATGTGTCGCCGTTTTTGCCGATGCTCGCCAAGACCGGGAGTCCCGACCGGGCCTTGGCCTGCCGCGTGCTCGCGCACATGATCGCCAGCGGCGCCATCGACAAGACCCTCGGCGAAGGTCTGGCCGGAGAGACAGGAAGCTGCGTTGCCGAACAGGTACGGCAGGAAGCCGCCGCACCGCAAAACGGTGAATCGCGCAACGCCACCGACACAATTCGCGCCGTCGACCGGCGCGAATCGACCGAACGCCTGAGTCTGTCCGCCACAGTTGCCGAGATCGAGAATTCGAATCTCGTGCGGCCGATCCTGAGCTCGGCGCAGGTAGCGCTGGCTCGTTCGCTGCCACGTCGCGTCTACATTCAGTATGCCGACGACAGCCAAGCCGACCTGGTCAAGCAATTACGCAAGCTGTGCGAAAACAAGGGATGGTTGACGCCGCCGGCGGAAAGGGTCGGGAACAAGGCGCCGAACGAGCTGCAGGTGCGATACTTCAACGAGTCCGACGCCGACGCAGCTCGCCAGCTGCACGAAGATCTCCGCGCCACGGCACCGTTCAATCAGCTCGCGATCGCCGGCGAACCTCACCTACTGAAGCTCAACGCACCTACCGGGCAGGTCGAGGTATGGTTGCCGCAACCACAGTAACTGCGTCGAATCGGCCCCAAGCGGCGCATCGACCTGGTTCGATCGGCTCAAAGATCGATCGCTGTCGATATTGATTCCTGCATCGATGATCGTCAATATAGGGCTATGCGACATTCCGTCTCCCGAGTGGTTCCGTGTTGCCCAACCGTGCTCGACGGCCGGCTGAAGAGGGGAGATGCGGAGCAGCTCGCGCTCGGCTTCAAAGCGATCGGCGATCCGGGCCGTCTGCAACTCCTGAACTTCATCGCCGCACAACCCTCCGGAGAGGCGTGCGTCTGTCACCTGAACAAACCGCTCGACGTCAAGCAGCCGACCGTGAGCCACCATCTGAAAGTGCTCTACGAAGCGGGCTTGATCGATCGAGAGCGCCGCGGCACTTGGGTGTACTACCGCATCGTCCGAGAACGGTTTGCCGCCTTGCGCGACGCCTTGTCCTTCGGACCCCTGGCGAGAGCGCAGCCCAACCGGCGCGTGGCGACAGGATCCGTAAAGGTGAGTCGATGACCGTGACTGCAACGCCGATGGCGATGCCGGTCACGAACAGCGCGCCGAAGCAGCTTGCCTTCCTCGATCGCTACCTGACCCTTTGGATCTTCCTCGCCATGACCGTTGGCGTCGCGATCGGTTACCTCTTCCCTGGGATCGAAGCGGTGCTACGAGGAGTTGGGCGGCGTCTTCCGCGATTGGCGGATACTGGGGCTGTCGCTGGTGCAGAACTGGATCGTCGGGCCGGTGTTCATGTTCGGACTGGCCGTGGTCTTCCTTCCCGACAAGCCGGAGTACATGGTCGGCCTCATCATGATCGGCCTGGCACGCTGCATCGCCATGGTCTTGGTCTGGAACGATCTGGCAAGGGGCGATCCCGAGTACTGCGCCGGTCTGGTTGCGTTCAACTCCATCTTCCAGATCCTCTTTTTCTCGATCTACGCCTATGTCTTCATCACCGTACTGCCAGCCTGGTTCGGCCTGCAGAGCGTCACGGTCAGCGTCACCATCGGCGAGATCGCCAAGAGTGTCTTCGTCTACCTCGGCATCCCGTTCATCGCCGGTCTCGTCACCCGTCTGGTGCTCATCCGTGCCAAGAGCAAGGACTGGTATCATTCTCAGTTCATTCCCAAGATCAGCCCGATTACGCTCATCGCGCTGCTCTTCACCATCGTGGTGATGTTCGCATTCAAAGGCGAAGCGATTGTGCAGCTCCCGATGGACGTCGTGCGCATTGCCATTCCGCTGCTCGTTTATTTCGTCGTGATGTTCCTGCTGGCATTCTTCATGAGCAAGACGGTAGGCGCTACCTACCCGCAATCGGCCACGCTCTCGTTCACCGCCGCCTCGAATAACTTCGAGCTGGCGATCGCCGTGGCGGTAGCCACGTTTGGCATTCACCACGGTGCGGCGTTTGCCGCCGTCATCGGCCCCCTGGTCGAGGTGCCGGTGATGATCGGCCTCGTCCGCGTAGCGCTGTGGCTCGGGCGAACCTATTTCCGCAATGACCCGCCGAGAGGCTGACCCACAATGACGAAGCCCAAAGTTCTGTTTCTGTGTACGGGAAACTCGTGCCGCAGTCAGATGGCAGAAGGACTGTTGCGCCAACTCGCCGGCGAGCGCTTTGACGTGGTGAGCGCCGGGACAGAACCGAGCACCGTAAATCCGTTGGCAATCGCCGCAATGCGCGAGATCGGTATCGACATCTCCAGCCACCGCTCCAAATCGGCAGCAGAGTTTCTGCGCGAGCATTTCGCCTACGTGATCACCGTCTGCGACAGCGCCAACGAGCGCTGCCCGATCTTCCCCTTCGCAACCAAGCGGCTGCACTGGTCCTTGGACGATCCAGCGACAGCGACCGGAACCACAGCCGAGCGCATGCCGGTTTTCCGCCGGGTTCGCGATGAAATCGCCGAGCGGGTTCGCGACTTCGTCTCGACGTGAACGGGCGGTATCAAGGTTCAGTGGCGGGCGGCAAGGCACACCATGGTCGGATGGTTCCCGCTGGAGCGACTAGACGCACGTAGCCGGGCGCGTGTTGATCGAAGACGACAATCCCGCGTGCGCGTTGGCTGGGGTCCGCACCCTTCACTGCTGATTCTCGTGCGGATGACTGGCGGGGACACCGTTCGTCAGGCGTTGCCAGGTCGCTTCGTCGACCACCTCCTGCCGATATGTGGCGTGGCAACCGGTGCATGTTTGCAGCGTGTTGTTGAGCGCCGTGAGGACCGCCCCTCGGTCTCGGCGCCGCGCCGCTTCACCGATGGTGTCCGCCGTGCGGTGGAAGTTTAGCGCCGTGTCGGTGAAGCCGGGTGCACCGGCGCCCATGTGGGTGCACATTTGCGCCATGGTGTCCGAGTAGCCGATGCGGCCAGCGGCCGCCGTGATCGCGTCAAAGTCGTCGTGGCCTAGGGCCTCAACGATCTGCTGGACCGCCACGAGATGGGCCCGCATGTTCTCCTTCTGGTGCTGCGCCATCATTGCCAGGAGAGGAACGGGTTTGCGCTGGTCGAGGACATCGCCGAGTGCGTGGTGGGCCTCCTCAGCCATTGGCGTCGCGGTGGCCCCAAGGCAAGTAATGCACGCTAGCGCCGTGATGACGCCGAGAGAACGTAGGGCTTTGAAACGCATATGGACTTCCTCAGGATGAACTCCGGGCCGTGACATGTGCGCCGCTAGGCGATCCAGCGGTGCATCTCACATCGCCAGCCTCCGAGCTCTAACCAGCAAGGGAAAAGCCAAGGGCGCGGCGTAGCCTTCAAAAGCGGCGCCGGACTCACTTTCTTGGAACTGACAGAGCCGTTACCCTCGACGGGAGACTGCGAGGGCGATGGTGCGAGACGATACCGAACGCGCGATCATGTTGATGTCCTGAAACTCGGCTTCCTCGAGCAGGGTGCGCACCTCGTCGCCGGTGTAGAACCGATAGATGGCCGCGGGAAACTTTGCGGTCGTATTCTCGTCGTCGCGCGGGCTGAACCCGAGGACGAAGCACCCCCCTGGTCTCAAGATGCGGTGGATTTCCCGCAGGTGCCGCGCCGGTTCAGGCCAGAAGTACAGCGTGTGCACCGAGTACACCTTGTTGAAGTGGCCATCGGGGAACGGGAGCTGGGCACTGTCGCCCTGATGCAGCGTGACCCGGCCTGCGGTGATCAAATCCCGACAGCGGCGAGCAGCCATGCGGACCATCGTTTCAGACAGATCAATGCCGGCACTAAGACCAGTGGTGAGCTGGCGACCCACCCGGTCGAGCGTCCGCCCGTGTCCAAAGCCGATCTCCAGGACATGATCCGTTGGTTGCAAGGCGAGTGCCGCAACCACCGCGTCGTTTGCTGCCGCGGTTTCGGTGGCCATGATCGAGCCAATAATCCGCCCCAGCAACCCGCTTGGGCAGCCACTCTGTCGCGCGATGAACGCAGGTCTACGCATCTGCTCCACCTCCGGCGTCACTGACGTCAGGTCGCCGAACCGGCGACGACTTGATCCGTCAAGAACGCGCTGGTCGGTCATCTCTCGCCAGCGTGCGGAGTCCGAAATAGTAGGTCACACAGGCGCCGACGATGCTGCTCGCAAAGCCAATTGTGAGCTCGTTCACCCCGGCAATGCAGCTTCGCGGAATCACGAATCCGTAGCCGATGATCACCGTGGGCGCGACGAATCCAACCAGTGGCAGGTAATGGCGTATGCTCATGGAATCTCCCTTCTCGAATCAACCCGCTTCTCGACAGGTCTCCGGCTCAGACCCGACCCGAAACCAGCTCGTGGTCCGTCCAATCAAGGGAATGCCGACGTAGCCTCTCAGCTCGATACGGTTTTCACCAACCACGCTCAGGGAGGCGCGGTACGTGTTTCCGCTCCCGGGATCGTAGATGGTTCCGCCGTTCCAGACGGCAACTGCGCCGGAGGAAGGCGCGAGCCCGCGGATAATATCGAGCCCAATCACCGGACGGTGACGCAGAGACTGGTCGGGATTGTAGCGATCACGCATCTCGCAGCCGTTCTCGTCGAAAGGGGATCGCAACCACACCACCCGCCCGCAAAGCTCGCCGGCACAGTCGCTGATCTCGACCTGCGCAGCCCCGCCTTCGGCATACCAGCGGCCGATCGGCAACGCGGCGATCGGGTGAGACGCTTCGCTCGTTGCCGCGCTCCCGATGGCAACCATGACGGTGAGCATGATCCCCGCCGCTGTCAGGCCCGGAGCCAGCCGTGGACGCAGCGCACCCGCCCTCGCCTTCATTCCGCACAGAAAGCGGGGCACCGCGAATGGTCGCACGAGCAGATGGTAGATTGTGAGAGTGAGAGCCGACGAGACGGCCAGGAGCAAGACGAACTTTGTCCACAGCCCGAGCGGAAGCTGGATCAAGAAGTACCCAGGAATGACGATGGCCGACTGATGCAGCACGTAGACCGGGAATGCGGATTCCGTCAGATAGCGGAGCGCCGGCGTCGTGAACGACAGCATCCGACGCGCCCATCCGAGGAAAGCAATCACGAAACACCAGCCAGCGATGGCGGTGTGGGCAAGGATCACCGCCGGCGAAGAAAACACGCCGAGAACGCCGAGCAGTAACACCACTGTAGCGATCAGCCCGATCACCAGCGCCCGTTTACGCTCAGCGTGCACAGCCGCTTCCAAGTTTGGAAACCGCGCCAGCAGGAATCCCGCAATCAGAAAGGTGCTGTAGTAGGCAAAATTCGCCCAATCGTTGATCAGGTTCTGAAGTCCCGGCCAGCGCTCACGCATGGTGACCTGAATGACTGCGAGAGGAAGAATCGGTGCGTACACCCACAAGCGCGACATCCCGCCCTTGAACCACTCGCGCGAGCGCAGAAGGTGCCCGAACAGGGGCAGATAGACGATCGTAAACGTGAGGAGGTAGGCGACGAACCAGAGATGCGCCCAGGTAAACCGCGTCAGATGGGTGAAGAAGGTCGGCAGAAAATCAAAGAAGGTCTCGTTGAACGGCGCCGCGCCGGGCAGGCACGACGGGATCACCTGGCGGAAGCTATCCTGCAGCGCCGGGGCGACGTAAAGGCCGGTGTAGTTCGCGTCAAGACCGCTGGAGAGCTCAAGGTACTTGATCGCCGGCATGAGGAGGATGCAGCCGGTCACCAGCGGGACGAAAAGACGGAAGAAGCGCTCTTTCAGGAACTCACCAGTTCCACGCATCGAGAGCGAAGCAAAGGCGGACCAACCAGCGAGCAGAAAGAACAACGGCATATGCCAGAGGCCGATGAAGCCGCAAAAAATCAGGAAGAAGAAGGATACGTCCGTGTTGCGTACGTGGTAGAACGGCGCCGGGTTAAAAACCATGCCGGCGTGGAAAAGCAGCAGCAGGTAGGTCGCGAACACCCGGAGCCAGTCGATGTCGTACCGACGAGCGTCGCAGTCAGACACGGTGTTGGGGCTCATGGCCGCTTCTCCTTCATCAGACCGCCGACAATGAATTGGACAACCGTGTCCTCGACAGCCTGATCATCAATCGTCTTGGGGGACGGATCCCAGTGACGGTGCACGGCCCAGGTGACGATCGTCTCCAGGATGAAACGGGCGGCGACTGCGGTATCAGGAACCGATCGAAACAGTTTCAGCCTGATACGGCTCTCCAGGTATGTAGCCAGCGCCTCCACTAGGGCACCGCGGGCGCCGGTGAACCACACAGCGGCGAGGTGTGGATGAAACTGCGCCGATCGGTCCATCAGCTTGATGGCCCGCCGATTCGTGCTCAGCGTGTGGTACATCTCGCGGACAATTTCCGTGAGCTCCGCGCGTGGATCCTTCACTCGCTTGCGGCCGAGCGCTGCCAGAAGCACCACGAGGGGCGGCTGCGTGGCCACACGGTTGCGCACGTGCTGAAGGGTCGCGCCAGGTCGCGGTGTGGGAAGCGGCAGCTTCACCGGTGTCGTGAGCGGAAGGGTGCCATCTGCGGAGCGCAGCACGAGATCAAAGAGCGCCTCTTTGCTTTCGACGTAGAGGTACAGAGTGCCCTTGGCAACACCCATCGCTTCGGCGACGTCCGCCATCTGTGTGTGCGCGTACCCTTGCTCGATGAAGACCTGCGTGGCGCAGTCGACGAGTTGCTGGAAACGGTCGGGGGGGATGGTGCGAGCCATGCCCCCGCCTTATACATGACCGACCAAGTCAGTCAATACCTCGCTAAGGACCCACTTCGCACGAAGGAAGCTCAAGCCACCGGGTGAAGAGAGGGCTTCAGCGGCACATGGCTTCTGGGCGCCTGGCCTCGAGCGCTTTGACGATGTCCATATAGACATTGCGTTCGCAAATCAGATCGAAGCCGGCTCGCAGCACGTTGCCCACCGTATCGCGGTTCATTGCGGGTCCGAAGCGCCGCGTCAGCGGGCTCATCAAGTCTTGGAAGACTGCGATCGGCCCGATGCGGCTGCGCATGTGCTCGAACATGAGCAACTGGCCCCCGGGCTTGAGGCAACGATGCAACTCGCGCAGCCCGCCAAGCGGGTCGGGGACCGAACAGAAGGTGCACGACGTCACCACCGTATCGAAGCTGGCGTTGGCATAGGACAGCTCTTGCACGTCTGCGACTTCGACCCTGAGAGTGCCGTCGTAGGCGCCGGCACGTCGCTTGGCCTGCTCAACCATCTGTGAGCTGATGTCGACAGCTATGATTTCGCGTCCTGGCGGAAAGTATTGAAAATCGGTTCCCGTCCCGGCTGCCACCATCAGACAGCGGCCGCTCATTCGAGCGAACAGAGCGAGCTTGGCGGGTCCAAAGCGCCGTTCCTCCGCCCATGTCATCCAGCCGTAGGCGCGGCTGGTGCGGTCCCACTTGGCCTGGCACTCGACATCCATGCACGCCCCCTATCTACAAAGGCTCTCGCAGCATCCGGTCGTACAACTGAACCGCCGCGGCAACGACACCGCCAAACGCCGCGCCGGTCGCAAGAGCGTGTTCGAGGCTGGGAGCGTGCGACCCCATGGTCTCGCGCATCGCAAACAGCATCCCGCCGTACATGCCGACCAAACTGCCGGTCACCATCACGTGAAACATCCCGAGGAGCGGTGTGAGCACGATGCCCACTGCGACATGCAGAATCATCCCCAATCCCATTCCCAGCAACATTGCCAGCGCCATGTCGGTACTGGGGGCGATCACGAAGTGTACGCTTGCGGCAGTGAGTGCTCCGATCAAAGCCCCGTGCGCCAGGTCACCGAACGCGAACAAAGATCGCTCCAGGCGGAGCTCAGAAACGGATATCGAGCTATGTGTGTTGCCGGTCATCGTGGCTCCTCAAAGTGCTGGCGGCTGTGGCTTGTGCGCCTGCGGAGAGCCGGTGATTGTACCGGCCCTCCGCAACGACGAAGTAGACAGGAACGTGCTCTACTTGGCGAGTTTTTCTTGGTCGCCGGCGAGGGTTTCCAGCGCCTTCTGCTCACGGGTGTAGGCGTCGATCAAAGTCTGACAGTGCGACCGCATGTGTTCTTTGGGACGCCCCGCGTCCTTACCCCACGACTTCAGCATCGCCTCATGGCTTGCAGCAGCGTCGGCTTTCTCCTTGGCCTCAGAACGGAAGTACGCGGCGAGCGCCTCGTGATCCGCTTTGGTTTTCGCCTGGCCGACCTTCTCGATGACATTCTCTTCCGTGATCGCCCCCGCGGGGTCCGCCGCAACGGCTACGCGCGCCGAAGATACGAGGATGGCCGCGGTGAGAGCAACGAACAGTACGAGAGCCGATTGTTTAAGATGTTTCATCCGAATCTCCTTTCATGTCCGAGATGGACATGGCGTCAGTTGAGCTTCAGGAGAGGTTCCTGTCGCTCAGTGAAGGCCTCGTGCACCAACTGCGCTACGAGGAGGAGACTTAGATCAGGAGGGTGCGGAGCTTCAGGTAGAGCGGTGGGCTGTTGCCGGAGAGAACTCTCCGTTCATGAACGACTGCGCTCAGCGGCCGCGGTGCTGACAGGATGACGCCAACAGCGGTCATCGGCGGGCTCGCCCCCTGCGGCAAGGTGTTCGCGTCGCCCGCAACCGTGGGTTTTATTGCTTCGCAACATCGGCATCCTGGCCGATGCACCTGGCCGTGGTGATGACACGTCATCGCTCCGGAGGCCGCTTGTGCGACGACCTTGTCGCAACAAGCGTGAGTCGGTGCCTGCATTGCGCAACAAATGCCCACACCAGATACCGCCCAGAGGACGGGGACGAGGGCGAGTATGTATCGCGCGGACCGTCGGCCCTTCACTGCCATGCGTGTGCCTTCCGCAAACTCCCTGCCAATCGTGGATATGCTGCATCGATTGCCGGAGCTGGCCCCACATTCCTCAACTCACGAATTGGACAGCCCCACGGTTCCAACACTTGAAACGTCGTAGTGACCGCGCCGATGCTTCGTTCGGGGTCAGTGGAGCGTCTTCAGGAACAGCAGGAGATCGTTCCAGTCCTGATCGCTCATTTGCCAGCGCGGCATCGTCGTGGCGAGCGTTTGGTTCTCGGGATCAATACCCTGGACCACGGCGCGACGGATCTCGTCGTCCGTGTACGTCGGACCGCGGCTACCGTCGGGCTCGCGCATGCCGGACGGATCGGTGAGGTTCGAGTAGGTGACATTCGGCGCCGTAAACATCATTGTGTGAAGCCCGTGTCCGTCGAACCCGTGGCAGCCCGCGCACCCGCTCACCATCATCATCATGCTGTACCCGCCCGTCCGCGCGATCGGCCGCCCGTCCGTGCCGATCCCCGAGGTAAAGATGCGCCTGCCTGCCGCAACGGGATCGCCGGTTGGCTGCGGTGTGATCTGCGGCGTCGGCACAGGTGTGAGCAAGGGAATCGGTTGAGTGAGCGACACACCGGGGACGGCAAAAGCATTGCCGCTACTGTCCTCAACCGCGACGCGATCGATGACGATCGTAGCTGGGCCCGTGACAGACGGCATGCTTACCGGGACCTGGATCGCCGCCGCTCCGGCGTTCAACGCGAACAGCTGATCGATGCTGATCGGCGTGCGCTTGCCCGTAGGCGTGGTGAGCTGGCCCTGAAAGATGAGATGGTTACCGGCGCTTGTGACCAAACCGCCAATGTCGGTGACGCCGTAAAGACGCAGCATGACTCGCAGGCCCGGTGTACCGCTCCCGTGAGGTCCGGCAATCGCCGCTCCCATCATTGCGGAAATGTACGAAGCGATTGCGACGGAACCGCGTCGGATCTGTGTCGGCGAATCGGCCGGCGACACGAGGTTGATCATTCCGTTGCGCCCGCCACCCATACCGTTCCCATGCATCATCTGAGCGCCGGAAACAGATGGAACGAACATGGCCAGCACGGCCACCCAGATGATCAACCGAAAGTGTCTCATATTGCGCCTCCGAATTCGGAAAAGCAGCAAACGGAAAGCCAACGGAGCAATTGAGCATCGCAGGTTGTCTTGAACGCTTTGCGGTCTTCACTTTCCGGAGATTGCCAAGACAACCCGCCAAGCATGCGGCGGAGCTCGCAAACGCGACGCTGTCTCGAGGGACTGTAACGCCCTCTCACCCATCAGTCGGTCTACGAGGTGAATGCCGTTTCGCCGCACGATCGTTCAGCGTCGATTCGCACGTCGTCCATGCATCGAAGCGCTTTACTCTGCCGCCGCACACCGGTAACAGCGGGGGTCGGCGCAAATCTCACCGGAGGGTAGAGCAATGGCATTCGAGTTTCCGAAGGGCTTCGTCTGGGGCACGGCGACGGCAGCGCATCAAGTCGAAGGCAACAACGTCAACAGCGACTTCTGGCTGCTGGAGCATACGAAGGGCACATTGTTTCAAGAACCGTCCGGCGATGCCGTCGATCACTTTCATCGCTACCCGCAAGACATCGCCATGCTCAAACAGCTGGGGTTCAATGCCTACCGCTTCTCCATCGAATGGGCGCGCATCGAACCCGAGGAAGGTCACTTCTCGACCGCCGCGCTCGACCACTATCGCCGCATGCTGGCGGCATGCCTCGAGCACGGCATCAAACCCTGCGTCACCTACCATCACTTCACGTCGCCGCGTTGGTTCAGCGCCGACGGTGGCTGGGAGGATCACAACAACGTCGACCGCTTCCTACGCTACTGCGAACGCGCCACGGCGCACCTCGGCGATCTCATCGACACCGCCTACACCATCAACGAAGCCAACTTGATGGCGACCCTGGCAGTGTCCAAGATCGTACCGGCCGCGGGTTTCAAGTCGCGCTCCGATTCCGTGGCCGAATCGGCGCGACTGTGCGGCACGACGCTCGAGCGCTTCGGCCCGTTCTTTCTCGGGCATCCGATGAAGATTCGCGACACCATGCTGGCAGCGCACAGGCGCGCCCGCGACGTGCTCAAATCCGGTCCGGGCACGTTTGGAGTCGGCGTGACGCTGGCAATGCAGGACTATCAAGCTATCCTTGGCGGCGAAAAACATCGCGACCATGCGCGCGCCGAGAGCTTCGATCCGTTCCTCGAGGTCGCTCAAAAGGACGATTTCGTCGGCGTCCAGACCTACAGCCGGCACCGCTACGGGCCGGAAGGTGTGCTCGGTCCTGAAGCCGGCGTGCCGGTGCTGATCATGGGCTACGAATTCTGGCCCGAGGCCATCGGCGCGACGGTGCGTTACGCCGCGCAAAAGGCGCGTGTCCCCATCTACGTCACCGAGAACGGCATCGGCACCACCGACGACACCCAACGCATCGAGTACGAACGCCGCGCTCTAGCAGCCGTGGTCAAGTGCATAGAAGAGGGTCTTCGGTTACGGACCGCAATTCGGCATCGTCGGCGTCGATCGCGCGACGCAGATACGGACCCCCAAGCCGAGCGCCCACTATCTTGGAAAGATCGCGCGCGCCAATCGCTTCGACCCTGACGCGGCGTAGCGCCACGGCGGAGAACCGGGCTTACGCTCCTTCACAACTTCCAGTCGATCGGGAAGCGCGGATCGGGTGTGTAGGAGCAAAAGGCGCCGGTCTTGATGGTCGTGCTCAGATAGCGTCCCAGAATCAAGTTGTGCTCCCCAATGCGTTTGATCACGGCCTTGATGGCGCGGGTGACGTTCAAGCGTGCCTTTTCGGCTTGCGTGTTCCCGGGTCGATCGCGCCCACCCAAACCGACCGCCCGCGCCAGCTCGTTGGTGAGAAATTCCAGCTCCTGCCGCGCCCGCTGCGCCCGCTCGATATCGTTGTACCGTTGCGATTCCTCCAGCTGGTCACGCAAGTCTTCGATGCGCCGGCGATAGGCGTTCTTGGCGCGCGCGTCGAGGAGTGGACCGCTTTCGCCGCTATCCGGATGAATGCCCATTTCGGCGAGTTGCTCGCTGCTCAGTCCGTCGAACGGCGATACCGCTTCGGACCGCACACCTTCCTCGGTTGCGACCATATCGGCGGCGTGAAACTCGCGGCCGGGATGGCGCAGCAGCCGCGCGATGTAGCGCAGGCCTTTGGTATCCTTGAGGCGCATCATCGCCCGCCCGTCACCGATCGACCAATACTCGCCGTCGCGCCGAAAGATGGCTTCGCCGCCCGTCATGGAATCCGACGTAGTTCCCGCTCCTGTCCCTCGCGACGTTGAAGCGGTCGGCGTGGCGCGACGCCGAACCGCGGGTGTGTCGCGGGCCTGGCGCGGGAAACTCAGCACTCGGCCGCGGCGCGTCGCGGAATCGTCTTCGACCGGGTCGACGGGACTACCTTTGTCGCCCTCCCCCACCTCTTCAACCGCTTCCTGGCCGCCGCCGACGGCGCGCATACGCTTGTTCTCCGTTCCTCGATCGGCGTGATCACGCGCCGCCACCCGCGCACGCTCCAGCAGTAGCTCGGTCTTGGCAGCCAGGCTCAGCATACCGTGCACAACGGCACCATTGAGACAGTCCTGCGCCAGCTGTACCGCGCGGTCTACATCTCCCGGGTCATGCCGTGCCAGCAGGACCCTGGCGAGCTCGTGTTGTGTCCGCACGAACCATGCACGGGCCTCCATCCGTCGATTGAAATCGAGCGCCTGTTCGAACAGTGCGACCGCGTCGTCGTACCCTCCGAGCGTCGCCGACAGCAGCGCGAGATAGTGATCGGTAGCACCGAAGGTCACGATCGTACCGTACGGCAGATTGCAGTGTGCGTAGGGCTGCAGCAGCGGCCGCAGCATCGCCGCACGTCGCTGATCGCCCAAGAAGGCGCAAACCTCGGCTAGGCACGGCAGCACACCGATGCGCCGCTCGCGCGACAGGTTGGCGAAGTCTTCGCTGGCCACCAGCTCGAACTGTTCGCGCGCCTCCGCCGAGCGTCCGAGCTCCATATAGATGATGGCCAGGAAGGTCCGCGGCACCGGACTCTTCGGATAGCGCTCGGCGAAGAACTTGGTCATTGGCTCCTCTTGCGCCAATTGACCGCGTTCGCGACGGATGATGAATACCTGAATCCAGGGACTGACGGCCGCTTGTTGATCGCCGGTTCGTTGTCCGAGAACGAGCGAACGCTGCGCCAAGTCCTCTGCCTCGTTCCACCGCGCCGCCCACAAGGCGCGCATGCAGCGCAGCGAGGCGGTCATCCACAAATAGCGTGGTTGCCGTAGCGTCTCCGCGTATTGAGCTTGGGTGTCGATTTCGGCGTCGAACGCGTGGACGTTGCCGCTGCCCATCAAGTCGACCAGGTGCCAGGTGCGTCCCTGCAATGCCAGCTCGCGATGATGAATCTGCTCTGCCAGAACAATGATCTCGGATGAAATCGGCAAACGATCCGCGATGCGGCCGACATGCCAGAGGACGAACTGCCGCATGCTGAGAGTCGCCGCCAGCGTCGTTGGATCGCCGAGCCGCCGGGCCATCTCGACGCCTTGCTGGCTCAATTCCTGACTACGCGAGCGGTCTGGTTCGAAGACACACTCCATCGCCAGGCGGCAGAGTGCCCGAGCCCGCGACGGATGATCGCTCGGTCCCAGCACTTCGAGCGCTTCTTCGAGCAACCGAACCACTTCGGCGTCGCCGGCCATGTCGGGCATTCCCAGGCCCTGATCCGCGACACCAAGGGCCGTGCGAGTAAACAGCGAAGCCCCTTGTGGGTCCCCGTCGCGAACCAGGCCACGGGCGATTTCGACCGCTCGTCGAACCGTCTCACGGGCGTCGGCGTGGCTGGCGTTGCGCTGCGCCTGGCCTAACCCGAGAAGGATCTCGCACTGGCGTCTGGGTACAGGCGCGGTGCCGAGTGCCAGAGCTTGGAGGGCGTGCTGATAGTGGTCGATGGCATCCTCATAGGCGAGTTGATCCGCAGCTTGTTCGGCGGCGAGCGTGCAATAGTGAACCGCCTTCGTCACATCGCCGCTCGGCGCGGCGAGCAGATAGTGGTGCGCCAATTCCGCAAAATGAGGCACCAGCTCGTTGGCCCGAACGCGTTCCAGAGTCTCGCCGATGCGATTGTGCAGCCGCAGGCGTTCTCCCGGTGACTGCTCATCATACAGATGGTCGCGGAACAGCGCATGGGCGAAGGAGTAGCGGCCGATGCCGCCTCTGGACTCGACGACGACACCGGCGACAGAAGCTTCACGCAGGAGATCGAGAAGAGCGTCGGCACCTCTACCGCTCACGCCTTGCAAAACGTTGAGCTCGAACTCACGACCGACCACGGCCGCCATCGACAGGAGATCGCGGCAGTTGTCGGAAAGCGGACGAAGCCGCTCACGGATTGCCTCGCGCACACCCAGCGGGATGCGCAATCGCGCCACGGCCTGCTCGTCGGGCAGATTGTTGAGCCCTTCCGCGACCAGCAGGCGCGCAACTTCGTCGATGAAAAATGGATTGCCCTCGGTAATCCGATGCACCGCTGCAACCAACGCGGCAGAAGGGCGCGAAGCGCAGTCTTGCTCGATGAGCGTAGCGACCTGGCTGAAATCAAGCCCGGCCAGGGGCACGTGGCGGCCGAAGCGCCCGATCTGAGCGATCAGCTCCAGCCTTTCGGCTTGCGCATCGGTGCGTGTCGGCCGATACGTCCCAAGAATCAGCAGCCGGGCGTCACGCAGCTCACGCGACACGAACCGTAGAAGCAGCAACGACGGCGGATCGGCGGCATGCAGATCGTCGAAGATCAACACCAACGGTTGTTCGGCCGACACCCGGCGCAACAGGCTCGTCACCGCGTCGAACACGGCAAAGCGAGCGTCGTCGCGCTCGATCATGGGTTCACCCTCGAAACGCGCCTCGGGATGCTTGCCGCGCAGCTCCGGAAGCACCTGCGACAGCTGCTCGACATCGATCACCGGCGACTGCAACGCCGGCAGCAGCTGCGGATCGCGCAGCAAGCCACGCAGAACCTGCGCCCAGGGCCAATAGGCCGGCGCGCCGCGATCCTCCCAGCAAGTTCCCCACAAAACCAGGGCTCCTTGACGGCGGCAATCGTCCGCCAGCTCTTGCGCCAGCCGCGTCTTGCCAATTCCCGCTTCACCGACGAGGAGGAACAATCGCGTCCGGCCGTTAAGCGCTTCCGTCCACCCAGCACGCAACTCCGTCAGCTCGCGCTCGCGCCCGACGAACCCGGCAGCACACGTCGCACTGCCCGGAGTCGTTTCCACCGGATCTACTTTGTCGCCCCTCATTGCTGCCGTTTCTCGCGGCCCGGAAGGACCGCAGGTCTCAGCTCTCTAGTACACCAAAAGAAGGGGTCAAGCCTGTCGTTTGCCTCCTGCGGGCGACGAGCGCACGATCTAGACCGACATGTCGTCGCCTGCGGACATTTCCATTCTCCTGCCGGCCCGTAACGCCGCGGCCACCTTGCCGGCGTGCCTGCGCAGCATCCAGCGGCAGCGCTACAGCACCTGGCATTGTCTGATCATCGACGACGGCTCGACCGATGCCACAGCCGACTGCGTCCGCGCCTTCGCTGCCGGCGATGCACGCTTCGAGCTGCAACGCCAGCAGCACCGTGGCCTGGTGGCGTCACTCAACACGGGCTTGGCACTCTGTCATGGCCGCTTCATCGCGCGCATGGACGCCGACGATATCATGCATCGCGACCGCCTTGTCGCCCAGGCGGCACAGCTCGACGGCGCACCGCACCTGAGCGCGGTCGGATGTCACGTGCGACTGTTTCCACGCCACACCCTTGGCCCCGGCTGGCGCGAGTACGAGGCCTGGCTGAACAGTCTACACACCGCGGACGATGTGCAGGCCGACGCATTCGTCGAATGTCCGCTGGCGCATCCAACCTTGTTGCTACGAAGGGACGTCGCCCGAGCGTACGGCTATCGCGACGTGGCGTGGCCGGAGGACTACGACCTGCTGCTGCGGCTGCTCGCAGACGGGCATCAGCTCGGCGTCGTACCGCGCCGGCTGGTAGGATGGCGCCAGCACGCGGAGCGCTTGACGCACCGCGACCCGCGCTATCGACGCGAGGCGTTCCCCATCTGCAAAGCACATTTTCTCAGTACCGGGCTGTTGAGCGGACACGAGCGCTACATTCTGTGGGGCTACGGCGGAACCGGGCGCAGCCTGCGCTGCTCCCTGCTACCATACGGCAAGCATCCGGCCTACGTCGTCGAGATGCATGCCGGCCGCCTGGGGAATCAGATTCATGGAGCGGCGGTCATCTCCCCAGAGCAGCTGCGGGACATTCCTCATCTGCCGCTCATTGCGTCCGTCGCTGGAACCGAGCCGCGGCAGCAGATTCGCCGCTTCGTCACGCGGCTCGGATGGCAGGAAGGCCGCGACTTCGTCTGTGCCGCTTGACGATCCGTCGCCTGCGTCGATCTTGCTTCACGTTGAGCCTGATTCTAGAACCGGCCGGCAGCACGCAACGGTGGCGATCCATGACGACCAATTTGGAACCGAAGACCGATCCCGATGCCGGCATCTATCGCGGCAAGCGGCTGGCGCGGCGCTTCGTGTCGCCGGACGGGCTCGTGGTTCTCGTCGGCAAGACCGCCGCCGACAACGACATCCTCTCGCTCGAGCTTGGCTCTCCTAACGACTTTTGGATGCACATTAGCGGTGACTCGGGCTCGCACGTCGTCGTGCGCAATCCCGACAACCTGGATCGCCTGCCGCGCGACACCCTGCGCATGGCAGCCGGCCTGGCGGCGGGTTACTCGAAGGCACGCAATGCCAAGCGCACCAGCGTACACGTGGCGCGCTGCGCCGACGTCAGCAAGCCGCGCGGTTTCGAGCCGGGAAAGGTGTTGCTGCGGCGCTACGAGACGGTACACGTCGAACCGCTACGAGCGGAGGATCTGGAAGCTTGATTCGTGGCTCGTGGCTGGTTGCTCGTGGCTCGCGGACGATCAATGCTTCCATCATCCACGTTTTTCCGCCTTATCCTTCCAGCTTCACGACCGAGCGCGTCAACATTCCGCTTACGCGCCGGGTCAGGCTTCTCGGTAGGAGGCTGGTCAACGTCGCAACCATCTTGTTCTGCATCCCGGGGATGCAAACCAAGTCGCCGCGCTGCAGCGCCGTCAGCGATGCATCGACAACCGCCTCGGCGCTCATCCAAGCGAACGATGGCACCCCGGAGACGTCGAGGCTGGCGCGCTCCTGGAACTCGGTGCGAGTAAACCCCGGACACAGCATCTGCACTTTCACCGCCGAACCACGCAACTCCTCCGCCAGGCTCTCGGTGAAGCTATTCACAAAAGCTTTGGTGGCTCCGTAGGTGGCGTTGAACGGCGCCGCTTGAAAGCCGGCCAACGACGACACATTGATGATGGCGCCGCTGTTGCGCGCCACCATCGACGGCAATGCCGCGCGGGTGAGCCGCACGAGCGCAACGACGTTCAACCGAATCTCCGACTCTTCCTGGTTCACCTCGAGCTCACGAAAGGCACCGCCCGTCCCAAAACCGGCGTTATTGACGAGCAGGTCGAGCCCGACGCCGTCGGCGAGCATCTCCTCGACGATATGCAGTTCCGGCGGATCGGTCAGGTCTGCAGGCAGTGCTTCGGCCGCTACACCGTGCTGTGCCTGTAATTCACCGGCAAGATCATCGAGGCGCTCACGACTGCGAGCGACGAGGACGACGTCGTATCCGTCGCGTGCCAGGTGACGCGCAAACGCCGCGCCAATGCCGGATGACGCGCCGGTAATCAGGGCGCGCTTCTTCTCCTTCGAGGCCTTTCTCATCGGTATCCTCCACGGCTGCTGCGCTGGGTGACCTTCACCACGGCTGCTGCGGCTATGGCACGCTTGCAGCAACCGTTCAAGAAACTGAATGGCTTGACAGCGCGCTCCAAGACGGATGAATTTCAGATAAGTCGGCTCATTCGAATCGCAACACACGACCGGGAGGGAGATTTCGATGTCGGTTGATCCAGCCAAGCTCGAAGCGTTCGTACACAAAGCACTCGGTGATCTCGGTGCGGCACTGACCGCGGCATTGATCGTCGTCGGCGACAAGCTGGGACTGTACAAGATGCTGGCGGCCCACGGCCCACTGACGTCGCACGAGCTGGCCAATTGGACGCACACAACAGAGCGCTATGTGCGCGAGTGGTTGAACGCGCAGGCAGCAGCCGGCTACGTCAACTACGACGCCGCCACGCACCGTTACTCGCTCTCCGCCGAACAGGCGATCGCATTGACCGACGAGAGCAGCCCGGCGTGCGTGCTCGGCGGCTTCCAAGCGATGACCGGAGCCATGCGTGTCACTCCCAAGCTCGTCGAAGCGTTTCGCAGCGGCGACGGCGTCGGCTGGCACGAGCACGACCCGGACCTCTTCCAAGGTACCGAGCGCTTCTTCCGCCCGGGATACGCGGCCAATCTCACCACATCGTGGCTTCCTGCTCTCGACGACGTCGAGGAGAAATTGAAGAAAGGGGCACGTGTCGCCGACGTCGGCTGCGGACACGGGGCGTCGACCATGCTCATGGCCAAGTCGTATCCCAACTCAAGGTTCTATGGATTCGACTAC
>JACQEN010000084.1 GCA_016200585.1 Deltaproteobacteria bacterium | reverse complement strand
CCATCGATCGGTTTGGGAACTTGGCCAAGTATCCCTGAGAAGAATCGGCCACCTCGACCTTCTCGCATCATCCGTTGCAGTTCCACTGCAAGTTCGCTTGCATCAAGATCGATCCCGGGCGCTGGCAGTGAGAGCGTAATTTGGCACTGACATTCCGCCGTCTCGTCCTCGCGGGCACCTTCCCGATCGATCCATACCGGAATAGAAACACCCACATCTCGGGAAGCGGTATCTGAAAAGCCTTTCCAGTACTTGGCGACCAGTTGGTCATCGTTCGAGAGGTCCGATACCACGTCAGGCCAGAATACCAGCTCTATGTCGAACGGAGCCGGATGCGCCCTGAAGTGCGCTCTCACTTCGCTCTGAAGCGCCGAATCTCGATCAGCAGCGGTAACAAGGACGAATTCACCCAACCCTCCCTTGAACTTCTTCGCCTTGTCGACTTCCGCAATAACGGTCGCGAGTTTGAGCGAATCCGTGTTTTTGCATTGGCCACCCGCGGTCTCCTCGGTCTTGCCTTTCAACCAAGGGGGATGGCCGACAATGTCAACTCCGTCTTGGCGCTGACCTCTGCGACCATTTTTCATCGCGTGCGGATCTCGCCAGCGAATGCGCAAGAAGTCTACTGCCATGTCTTCGAACTCGTCTTCGTTCTTCGGCTTAGGCCACTTGGCCGTCGCAGGCATCGGCATTCTTCTCACCCTATTCGACAGATTCTGACAGAAGACCCTTTGGCCGGCCGATTCGCGTCTGTGAATGTCTCGCCGCGACCACTGCCCGGTTCAATCTGGAACTAATCTGAGTTGACAGAATCACCTTCGCTTCCGCCGTAGAGCCTTCTCCTCAGTCCAGAGCCTCGGATCAGAATCCACCAATCCGCTGGAACTCTGCCGGCCAAAAGGTTGCTCCTGCGCCCTTCATCATTAGACGTGCCTCCTCAACCAGCCGCGAATCGACAGCTCCGCCATCGAATCTCTCGAACAGGAATATATCGAATCGTACGTCAGGATAGTGAGTCGCCTTCTCCCGGATCAGCCCTTCGAGATCCAGCCGACCCTCATCAGCGAGCGCCCCGAGTGTTTCGAGATCGCTCACGTGTAGCCATTGCGGGTGGGCGAGCCAGACTGGGTCGTCGTAGAGACGTGCAGCTTCAATCAACGGGACCATATATCCAGATCTACAGACGTCATCGACTCGAATCTGCGAGAGGTGCGTAATCAGCGGCACGATCTTCTGTGGTCGATGCCCGAACTCCCGATCCACCCAGTCTGGCAGCTTCGGCCCACCGATCGATTGCTGCCAAGTTCCTCGCGTTAAGAAGCCGTTATCCTGTTGCTTCCCCTCCCGCGGAGACACTCTCTGACCGCTTTCGATCGCCTGCAGGATAGCTTGGTCCGGACCTAACACCCGTCGCCCATCGCCTCCGATCAGAAATTGCGTACTCGGTCGGCCGCCCTTGTGTTCAAAGCAGAGGCCGAGATCCCCCTTCTGCAGATAGCTGTCTGCAAGTTCGCCGTGTCGGCGATCGCGAACCGTTTTTTCACATTGCCAAGCTCCGCTCTTGTCACCCGCCGCGATCCGGCTGACTAGGCCGTGAGCGTATTCCTCGTACGCTCGCCCCACAGCTTCGTGAAACTCCGTGGGATCCGGCAAGTGTTCCGAGAGCAGAAAGTATGGTTCGTCTGCAAACTTCGCGACAAGAAATGGAAACACCGGGCACACCAGTTCGCCGCTCCTCGCCTCAATCAACGGCGTTTGGCGAAGGAGCACAAAATCAAATGCAGAGATCGAGCCACCCGCGGCTTGCCTATTCCAATCGGCCCAGGCGGAACGATACTGTTCCGGAGTGCGAATCCATCGACCAAAGATTTGCTCGACCTCGTCCAAATGAGCTTCAAGCTTCGAAGCGAGCGTCGCCTTCGCCAACCATTGAGACCCGTCATGATTCCACTGGGGAATATGCATCACGAACATTGTGGCAATATCGAAATACCTCTGCAGACTCACACCGCATGCATTGGAAAACGTCGATTCCACATCGAAGTACTTCGGCAGCACTTTGAGCATGATGATGCGCTGGCGAGCCATCTTCAGCATCGTCACGCCAAACGCTTCGAAGAAGAGATTGAACTGAGCGTGGCGCAGCCAATCAAGAACGAAGGACCGCCGCTCGGTCAGGCTATTCAAGTTGGGCTTGGGGGAGGACGGAATCAGGTCACTTGCAACCAGCAGCAGTCGACACACCCGACTCTGCAGCGACGAGACGAGTTCATTTGTCATTGGCTGTGGATCACTTCGCAGAAGGGCACTATGAGCAACGAGCGCCAGGTTCTGCTCGTGTACCAATGGCGAGCCGTTCCACGCCAGCGGTGTGCGCCCCGGGATGTATCTTTTCGCCGCGTCTCGCAACGGCGTGGGCCAATCGTCTACGAGCGCGAGATTCACATAGTGGCCTTGCACCTCTGGCCGGAAAGCGTTCGCTCCCGCACGAACCAGGGTATGTGAGAGCAAACCCAAACAGCCCAGGACTGCATCAAGAGGCAGACGCTCGAGTTCGCCAAGAAACTCGTCTACGCCAACCGTTCCACCCCCGAGTCCTTCGAACGAAAGGAAGGCTGCGTGTCCTGAACGCCGTCCGTTCATTGGTCAGATTCGCCGCCGGCCGCCACGGTTCACGGCACCAGTTGGCGCCAAACATGACGTGCATTCAACCAGAGCGTATCTCCAACGTTCAGGCCTTCGACCCCACGAACACCATGGTAATTTCCGCGCGAAACCACGCCGGTGATGTTCCCCGTAGCGCGATCAATCTGCGCCAACGCCACATATATCGAGTGCCGTTGGCCATCTCCGAGCAAGTAGACTACTCCCTCCGCTTCCTGCATCACTTCCGCAGGCGCCGACGTGCCAACATCCACCGCACACGCGGGAACCTCAAACGGTCTGTCTTCAAGATGGACTCTCATCTTCTTGCTACTCCTCTCGGCATCCGTCGAAAGCATATTACAGATTTGGCGCTCCGGTGTCCATTCCGGCAGCTCTCGCGTGAGCGCGTCGAACGGATCACCATCAAATCCGGCCTGCTTCAATTTCGCTCTCAAATGCCGCACGAAAAGGGCATCTCGCGAAAGCTCCCGCGGTCGTCGCTGCCGCCCTGCCCTGCCCTGCTCTGTGTCAGCCCGTCCGTACAGGAACTCCGTCACCCGCCGACGCGCTCGCTCTTCGTCGTCCTGCGTGATGAAGTGCACGAGACGCCGGCGAACGAGCGAAGCGAAAAGACGGCATGGATCCCGCCCCACGCTTCGCGCATGCTCGCCGAGTGCAATGAAGTTGAGACGGTCGCCCTCGCTTTCGTTCGAAAGCCCTGCCCGACACGCCTGCTCGTAGAGCACCATGAGTCGGCCCGTGTCGAGTAAGTCTGCTGGAACGACATCATGAAGCGTTGGTGGTGAGCTCTCTTTGGCTTGAGCGTCTTGAACACCAGTGGGTCCGCCCCGCGAGGCGGGTTTCTGGTTGTTGTACTCCCGAAGGGGTTCTCGGTTTGATTCAGGGGGTGCAAAACGGGGGGTATTTTCGGGTGGAGGGGGTGCAGTTTCCGCGGGTGGAGAGATGTGCGGGCCCGGGGACTCCGGGTCGTTCCAGTGTAGGTTCACACTCACCTTCGCGCCCCAACGGTTCATCAGCCATTGTGGTGTGTTGTGCAGCGTGAGCCAACCCTTCTCTCCAAGCGCCTTACGCGCACCCTTCACGGCGCGAAGGCTCACGCCGAACGTCTCCGCAATCCATGAAGACTTGCAGAGTCCTGAGGCGTGACATTCACCGCTCCGATAGTAGAGGCAACGCATGAGGTGACCGAAAATCACTGCCGTGGTCACGCGGCCGCATCCCGCAGCAAGAAGCCGCACGGTGCGGCGCGGAACAGGGATACGCCGCCGATGATTTCGGATCCCTGAGACAAACTCCTTTAGCGTAGCGTCGTCCGCGACACTGAGAGTGTCGGGGCCGGTGGCGAACAAGATCTCCCCCTCAGAGTAGCTGAGCAACTGAACGGCCCGCAGCCGACGAAGGGAAGCTCGAATGCGTGACTCCCCTACCCTGCCAACGAGCTGCTCGAGTTCCTTCACTCCGTACGTCTTGGACTTCCGTGCCGGCGCGCCGCAACGTCGCGACACCATCTCGTGCGCTGCAAACCACACGGCGACATCACTGAGCGTGATGAGACGTTTTTGGTACGCCCACCAGACGCTTGCTAGTGCCGCAAGCTCGATGAAGCGAAACCCGCCGTCCGGTTTTCGAGCTACGCCTTCTGTCACCTCTGGCCGCACTGCGGCCGCAAATCTCCCACAACCCATCCGCGTCCACTCCACATAGGTGCGGACAATCCTCGGGTGTCCGCGTTAACCCGTGCGTTGGGCACACGAATCCTATGGAGCCTGACACTTCGGAATTGACAGAAAGGTAGGACCGGCGTACAGTGCCGGTATCTCGAAAGCCTACTTCGCCATATTTCGAAGTGCGAAGGCCCGAAATAGAGCGACCTTGCCGGGTCGCTCTTTTCGTTTCTGCGCCCTACTTCCAGTTGACCCCTACACAGCCCACCTCCCCCCACAACATCTGGGGTCAAAAAATCTTCACCAGTACGACGCGGACAGCATGCCGGAGATCTTCGATTGCCACAAGGGAAAAATAGAAGCAAAACCAATGCGTTAGGGTACCGTGGGAACGTAGCTCCTGGGGAACATAGCTCCGGTGCTACGGGGGAACGGAGGAAAGGGGCTACAAAGCCCTAAAGGTTGCGTTTAGGCGAAGTTAAGAGTGATTCTCTACGCGGCCACAAATATATGGCCTCTGTTGTTACCCTGGGGGAAAGGGGGAATGGGGCTTTGGTGCCCTAACGCACTGTTGGACGCTTCTAAATTTATTTTTGATCACTCGCGGCCGGTCCGTTGAATCTCACCTAGAAAGCGCGGGTGGTACCACGGGTCTTCAGGGCCTGAGATAATTTGGTGGCGGCGTGTTTCCGTTCGTCACAGGGCAATTGTGGTGAGGGTCAGTGCCGCCTTCACGACCCTGCGGTAGGGCTCCGCGGCCTGAATCCTTCCGCCACTTGGAGTCCAACTGGTTAGGGGGACGAGGCTAAGGTGCCCCAACGCCAGGTTCGTCGGCGCAGGCATGGTTCAGGAACCGAAATGCGCCTTCGGAGGAACGGGGCTCCGGTGCTACAACAGGAACTTTTTCTCTTGCAAGACTCACGGTGCTTCGGTACAACCCACTCGATCGGGGGCGCCGGTGCCCTGGGGGAACGGGGCTAAGGTGCCCCAACGGAAGAATCGAAGATGGGAGGAGGCCTGCATGGAAGAGGAGAGGATACCGGAACGTCACACGTTCTTCATTGGCGTTGGTAACCAGAAGGGCGGGGTGGCAAAGACCACTAACACGGTCCATATCGCCACGGCGTTGGGAGAGATGGGATATCATTGTCTCATTCTTGATTGCGACTCAAACGCTGGCGCGACACGTCACTTCAACATCCCAGTAGACAGCTTCGCCGGGATCTTCGAAATTCTCATTGGTGATGAGGAACCGAACGATCTCGTCCTGCAAAACGGTGACGGAGACATCGAGCTTCCGCCGAACGTCTTCATCATTCCCGGGCGTCGAAAACTCGAGAAGGTCGATGACGCTCTCGGGAAATTTCAATCGAAACACGAGCTGCTGCGGGCACCGCTTGAAAAACTTCGCGGCAAGTATGACTACGTCTTCGTCGACACCGGACCACAGGCGCCGACTCCGGTTATCGCCACCTACATGGCCGTCGATTGGTTTCTTCTCTCCGTGCGACCGGAGAGCTTTGCTATCCAAGGACTCAAGGACGCGTTGACCGACATCGCCGACGCGCAAGAGCACGGCAACCCGACTCTGCAGTTGCTTGGCGTTGTCATGTCAGGCGTTGACCGCCGCACGACGCTCTCGAAACGGCTGACCGAGTACGTGGAGAAGCTCTTCCTCGTCGATGGAAGCGCGTCGGCAAAATTCGCCACGATTATCTCTCATTCGACCGTGATCCCGCGAGCCCAGGAAGTTGGAAAGACGGTTTTTCAGACAGAGCCGGACCATCGTGTAACCCAGCAGTATCGTGAGCTCGCGCTGGAGATCCAGACGCGCCTCAAGCTACTCACCGGTGTTGGTCCAGAAACGGTGGCCACCAGTGCCGACTCGGAAGGGAAGGTAGCCAATGGCTAAGCGACTCTCTTCCGAGGAAGAACCGTATCGCCCAGTCGCAGATACGCTCGCGCGTAGCACGCAGGGGTACCCCGATCGCGACCTTGTCAATTCCGTTCTTCGCCCCGGTACACGTACCAAGCGAGCTGAGCCTCAGAAGCCCCTCCCAGCGGAACCTCGCGAAGAACATCGAGCCGGCGCCGAGCCTGAGCCCGCGTCTGCTCCGCTCGTTGATGCGCCGGCGAGTAACGTCGTGTCGATGCCACAACGTTCCGTGCCCGCTATCGACGAACCGGAATTGCCCGCGCGCGAGCACCCGAGGACGGAGGGCTATGAAGCCCATTCGGTGCACATGCGTTTCAAAGTCATCGCCTCGGACCGAGGCGACATCTCGCGCATGGTAGGCCGTTACGGCGCGGCACTCGGTACGACGCTGACGTTCAGTCACATCATGCGTGCCTGGGTGAACATCCTCAAACACTCCGAGAAGGAGCTCTTGCGAGGGCTCGATCGTGCCTCGCTCAAGCGACCACCGAACGAGGACCCAGTTGCGCTTGCCGATTACGAGCACAAGCTCGCGCACGTCTTCCTTGAGGCCCTGAGGAATGCGCCGCCGCTCATTCGGTCTGAGCGAGGGTAGGGCAGGGCGAGGTCGGCACCTCCACGACAACCGTAGACGCAGAAGCCATTTGCCGGGCTTCGCCCCTTTAGGGTAAAATAGAAAGATGGATACCATCGACGTGCACGATCTCCCCGAGCCACTTGCGCGGGCGCTTGCCGAACAGGCGGATGAATACCGGAAACAACTTGCCGTGAAGAAGAATGGCGCGGCCCGTCAGCCCATTATATTTCGCGAGAGCCTTGGCGACGTCCATGGCAGGCTAACCCGCGACGAGATATATGCCGACGACGAGTGATCTCGCCCTCGTCGATACGAACATTCTCGTTTACTCGTTATCGAAGGAATGCGCCGAATACACACCATCGCGTGCGCTTCGCGAGCAAGCGCAGAGTGACGATGCCGGGCTCTGCATCGCACCTCAGACTATCGCGGAGTTCTACGCGGTAGTTACAAATGCCCGAAGGGTGCGCGAACCATTCAGTCCACCGGACGCACTTGCTGAAATAGACAAACTCGTTGCCCTGCCGGGAATGACGCTCCTTGGCGTTCCTCCTGATGTCGTGTCGCGACTCATGCAGCTTCTTCGCGACCATCCGGTCGTCGGTCGAAAGGTCTTCGACGTTCAGCTCGCCGCAACGATGCTCGGAAATGGCGTGCGGCGAATCTACACCTACAACACCCAGGATTTTGCGCCGTTTGCGGACCTGACTGTGCTCACGCCGCCATGAGCTGCTGGGCAACGTTGCCCCAGAAGGATGGATGCTGGAGGCCGCGCCAGATTCCCGCAAATGGCCCAAGACGGTTTTTTCGTCCGCTGTGCTGCCCGTGAGGGCAGGGCAGGGCGACGCCTTACCGTCGTCGCGCTAGGCGTGTAACACGCCGTCGTGCCCTCGCGGCAGACTCCCTTTCCCGTAGGCGGTGAGCCGCTTGGGTTTCGACTCTCTGATGTCCGAAGGCGCGAACGAACGCCCTCTGCAACTCCCGCCCCACCGCCGCCACACCTTGGGGTCAGCGCCCCTTTCGGTCGGGCCGACACACCCGCCACCTGCAACCAGGTCGCCGGAAATTTCGCGCGGGGACGACGTGAACTGAGTTCACTGAGCACACACTAGGGTACGGTGTCCGCCACAAGCGCCTCGCTGTCCACTACTGTGCTCGCGCACCTCCCCACTCCTCCTCGCCGCTGTGGACAACTACTGCCGGCACCTTCCCAACCCCGACGAGCGCAACGCGCGCGCCAGCGAAGACGCTGTCACGCACCTTGCCAATGCTCTCCACCACCCCACCCACGGTGCCGGCAGCAGTTGGTTTTTGTTTTCTCCCCGACTGAAGAACGGGGGGAGAAACCAAAAAAATTCTTGCGAATTGGTCTCAGCCGAAAAAGCTGGGCCGGGGCGCGGGGATTCTACCAACCGTGGTGGGGTGTAGCCCTGCCACATTCAACTAGGAGCAACGACACCATGAACCTTGTAACCGACGCCATCCGCGCATCGCTACCGCCGCTCTACGCGACGGAGAACGATGTAGACCCTTTAGTACACGTAAAGTTCTTCACACCGTGGTCGAGCTGGACGTGGTACGGCATCGAGTTCGACGGCGAGGACCTCTTCTTCGGTCTCGTCGACGGCTTCGAGTGCGAGCTGGGCTACTTCAGCCTTGCCGAGCTTGAGCAACTACGCGGACCGGGAGGGCTGACGATTGAGCGTGACCGCTGTTTCCTGCCGACTTTGCTTAGCACCGTTCAGCAAAAATGTAGGCCTTAAGTCTTATGCCGTCGGGCGGTTTGTTGCCGGCGGCCGTTTCCATAGGACCAAGACGACCATGACAATCAAAGCAGGAGATAAAGACCAAATGAAACAGAAGGACCAACGACAACCCATACCAAACCTCGAATACATCCAGCACGTCAACGTCGGACCGTTCGCCGGATACCTGTGGCTTCAGCGCGAAGAGCGGACCTTGTTCGCCGAACTCGTTGAGGAGAGCACATCGCGAACTGTCGGGCTCGTCCAATTCGAGCACCTCGATGAGTTGAAGCCGCTCGCGAAGTGCCTTCGCCGGCTCATGAAGGAGCAGCCATCTTTGGGAGATACTCGCTCCCTCGTGCGTCGTTAACCCTCTGGCGGTGGGGCTCCGATGCCCCGCCACCTTCTTTTTTTTTCACAACGATTCGTGCCGGACACCGACGTGCGACGTCTTCGCCGTCGCTGCGACTGTTACATTGTGGCTGCTCGCGGGCGCCCTGAGAAGGGCGCCTCGAAACGGTGGGGGACTTCGCCCTGCCTGACACAGAGTGCCTTTAGGCGCGATGACGCGCCCGGGGCGCCTGGACGGCGCCCGGGCGACCGGGGGCTTCGCCCCGGCGGCGGAGCCGCGGGCAGGGCAAGAAAAGATGCCCCACAACATGCCCCCAATCCACTCCCTGGCGCGGGCCACGCCGCGGGGTATCAGCGCATGACCAGTGTCGTTGTCCCGTGCGGGAAATTCTCGCCGCGAATGATCCACCCCTCTGGGAAGGGTGCTTTGCCGGCTTCCTTCTCTCCCCGCATGCCTGTACAAGATCCTCGCGGCAGTTCCCGGCATGGCCAAGAGTGATGAAGCGATTCTTTCGACCGTTACGCACAAGGTGCGCTTACTCTCGTTTCCGCAGATTGTTCGCACCTGGTGGCCGCACGTTCGTACCCCGAGCAGTCCGCGCTCAGCAATTACGGGGCTCGTTAGAGGCGGCTGGCTAACGCAGATTGCGGTGAAGGCTCACCCAGAGCTGCCGCTTACCGAGCCGGTTCTTGCTTGGCGACCCCGCGATCCGACTCCGAACTTTTCAGCGCTCGCACACCACGTCCGCAAGCGCTTCGGCGACGCCGTCGAGCAGACAACGGTTTATCTGGCAACACCGTTGGCGGCACGTACCCTTGGCGGTTTCGCCGGCAAGCTCAAGCGCGACAGCGTCACTCACGACATTCACTTGGGAGGGCTCTACGTTCGCCTGCTCCGCAACAATCCAGAAGAGGCAAGCTTGTGGATATCCGAGGACGAACTCGCACCGGAACGCGAAGATCAGGTACTTCCAGACGCCATCCTGCGAAAGCCTGACGGCACACTCCTTCGCGTCGTCGAGTTCTGCGGGTCGAGCTACACGGCCGATCGTTTGTCGCACATTCATTTTGATTGCCTAGCCCGCGATGTGCCATACGAGTTTTGGTGAGCCCCATGGCCATTCGACTCAACGAACGCGACATGCAGATACTCTCACACCTCCGACGCTATCGGCTGTCGACGATCGAAGTGCTGCACGGGTTATTTTTCCCGGACACCAGGGAGGATGCGGTGAAGAGCACCCTCAAGAGACTCAAAGGGGAAAACTATGTGGCTTCCCAGAAGCTCTTTCCCCGCGGAAACGAGGTATACTACCATCTTGCGCCCGCTGCGGTCCCCGCCCTCGGTATCTCGCCCGCCAGTAGCCTTAAACCCTCCGAGAAGTACGTATTCGAGGCGTATGCCCAGCTGCTTTTTTGCTGCACCGGCGACGCACATCGGCCCAGATTCAGTCAAGACGAATTTGAGGAATGCTTTCCGGGCTTCATCAACCAAGCGCCGGACTTCGCCAACCGGTTCCAGTATGATGCGTACTATCTCGACATCGACGAACATGGGATGCGGCGCCTCGGACGTATCCTCGTCGACCGCGGAGACAGCAACCTGTTCAACCTATTCACCCGCGCCGTTGACGTCGCCGACCGGGCCTATCCTCAATTTCTAGCTGAGTACCGATTCACGTTGGCCTTCATCTTTCCCAATGATGGCCGTAAGCGTAAGGCCGACAATCTCATTCGCTCAACTCTTCGAAATGACCGATACCACGTCCGCCTCGTCACCACTGCGTTCCCATCGTTGCATCGATTTCTCGGTGACTTGGTTGCTCCACCTGCTTCCCCAACTCGGAGCGTAGGGTGAGCTTCCCCAACTACCTCGCCAATCGCTACCCGACAGCGCACCCAGAGCCCCTGGCTGCTGTTCCGAAGTGGGATCCCCTTCGCTACGACCTTCTACCGGACGAAGACCACCCGCTGATCGACCATGTTGCTCATTGGGACGAGCCCGTCTTCCAGCATGGCCCTCAACACAACGCGATCACGCTCACGTTTTCGCTCACCGCGGTGAGCTACATCGCAGTGCATCTAGTCTACCTCCTTCAGTCCAAGCTTCTCGATTCCGCCGCTTTGCCCTACTGGTTTGCGGCTGCCGTTTTGGGCGCGGCGCTAACGATCTACTCTTGGCAACGGACCGACTTCCTCTTCCTTCTCCGCATCGTTTTGATTCCGCTGATCTTTACCGCTGTTCTCTATGGCGCATTTGTCCTGCAAGTTCGGCAAGGACAAGCACGCTTCTCGCATCTGACGATTTGGCTGCCATTGTTCCTCCTCTGGGCCACTGTCCTCGACGCCTTTGTGCAACACGCCGTGTGGTGGCTTGCCGCGCAGCCGGCTGTTCACCGGCCCATACGAACCCGGCTTCGACGGTTGTGGCACCTGCGTTTCCATCCGCTTCGACTCGCTGAGGTTGCCCGCATGGTATCGAGCAAGCCCAAACTTGACCGGCGCGCCATCGCCACGCTGGAAATGGTTGCGACGCTCAAACGCTACGGAGCCGCGCTCCTCTACCTGATTGTCATCAGTATGATGTTGGTTGAGTCCACGTACCGACCAACCGTCTTTGTCATTTCGGTCTTTCTTTCAGCCGTCGTCCTCGTGCTAACCACGGCCGCGGATGACCTGGGCACGCTTGCCGCCGATGTCGCAAGGATTCTCGCGCAAGCAACCCAAAGTTGGTTGCTCCTAGGGCGCCGCGGAGAACATGCCCCCGGCGTCTTTCGCAGTCCCGTAGCTCCCCGAGCCTATCGCTTGCTCTTCACACTTGGAACGTTCTACGTCCTGAGCCTGTTTCTCGTGCCGAGACCCGACTATCAGGAATTGGCAAAGGGGTTTCCGGAGTTTCTCACCGTGCCGGGAACCATGTGGGGGATCATCCTCTCGATGATTGCTTCGCTTGTGCTGCCAGCCCTTACCTTCGCCCTTGCACTCGCGGTTTTCACCGTGCCGGTGCTCCGCGCGCTCCATCGGACAATCCCTGATATCCGCGATACGGGACTTCGGCGCGCCGATCAGGTCCTCGGAAGCGAGGAAGAACAGTGGACTGCGATCGTCGATACCCTCCAACGGTCCGGCAACCCTCGACACCGCCGCCAACTTTTCGTTGGTTACCACGCGACCGAGAACTATCCCATGTTTCTGCCTCTCGACACGCTTGCCGAGCATGCTCACATCGTCGGTGCCACCGGAAGCGGGAAGACCTCGCGGGCGATTCTTCCCCTCGTCGCTCAGCTCGCGAGAATACAGGCGCATAAGGACGACGACAAACTTCGCCGCGGTCCGATCCTCATCGTCGATCTCAAAGGCGAGGACTATCTATTCCACGCAGCTCGTCATGAAGCCGCAACCAACAACCGTCCCTTCAAGCACTTCACCAATGTCACGGGGCGGCACTCCTATGCCTTCAATCCGCTTCACGAACTGCAGTCGCTCTTCCTTACGCCCTCGCAGGTGGGCGCGGTGGCTCGAGCGGCCCTGAACGTTGAACATGGAACTGGCTACGGAATGGGATACTTCTCCGCGATCGCACGCGCCTACCTCGACGACATCTTGAATGGTAACCCCTTGGCGGACACGTTCCGTGAATTGGAGCAACTTCGAGTCAAGCGCGCACCGACGCTCAACCGGATGGAGCGGGACCTGCAAAAGGAAGCCTACGAGCTTATCTCCTCCATTCAACTGCTCGCGCAAATCGAGCATTTGAACGTGACGGATTCCACACACCCTGAACTTTTCGCCCACCGTATTTCGATGCTTGATGCGATCGAGAACGACTCTGTCATCTACTTCTACCTCTCCTCTCGCGGAGATGAGGCGGTGGCGCGCTACATCGCGAGCCTTGCCCTCGAATGCCTCTATACTGCCAGCGTGCGTCGAAACATTTCCGTGGCGGCGTCCGAGAACGATTCACCGGGTGGACGGCCAACACGTAAGCCCATTTACGTCTTTGTCGATGAATTTCAAATTGTCGCCGGCCGAAATTTCCAATTCTTTATGCAGCAAGCCCGCTCATCCGGTCTCGCCCTCGTTCTATCCAACCAGTCACGCGAGGATCTGATCGCCAACGACCTCTTGAGCGCGGTCGACCAGAACACCGCCTATCGCCAGTTCTTCACGATGCGAACGCCGACCGCTCTCGAATTCATCGAGCAAATGGCTGGTGTCACCCTCGCCTACAGCCCGGCGACTGGTCCCGAGATGAGCGCCGTCGCGCCCCGCTTTGAGAGAAATGACCTGATCACTCTCAGCGCTCGTGCGGACATGTCCATCTGCCAGCAGGCCAACTGCATCGACTACTCACAGTTCGACGGACATTTCGTGCCCATGCGCTCGCCCTACCACATCAGCTTGCGGAACAAGATGGAACTCGAGGCGAAGCATTGGCCCTCGACGGATGCAGGGACCGTCATTGCCGGCGAACACTTCGCTGCCAATGTGGAAAACGTCACCGCCCGGCCAAGCGGACGCGCCGTGATCCAGCCGACGCCACCGAGCGACACCACGCTTGCCGGGCTCTTTCAGCGAATTCACATCGGAAACGATTGCTACACGGTAGAAGGGGGAGACCATGGCGCGAAGTAGGGCAAGGGTACCAGCGTTGTTCATTGTGCTCGCCGCCGCCGCGGTAGGAGTATGGCTGCTCTACACGTACATGTTCATTCCGCCGAGCCCGGAGGCACGCCAGGCCGCAGATGCCGAGGCCCAGAAGCGAGATCAGATCGCTCTGGCTAGAGACGCGCTGAGTCTCAAACTGCAGGAAGGTGATAAGCTGCTACGGCGAATCGACACGCTCAAAGACGAGGCGACGCTCTGGAATAAGGACATCGAGACGTTAATGACAAACGAGCGGGGCAGGGCCCTGACTTCTGACCGTCGATTCATTGAAACGTGCAGCGCCGCCTACGCCAAGGAACGACCGCCGCTTGCTGACGTCGACGCTACGCGTCAACGGATTGCAGATCTTCTCCAACCACTCCGCGTCACGCTCAAGGACGCGAAGAGCTCCTACACGCTCGACCCGCAAATCGCCAACGCGATCGACGCGACGAAGCGCTGGACCGAGGACGGGCTGACCGCGTACCACGATGCGCGCGTCACAATCCAAGGTCAGCTCGCCGAAGCTGAAAGGGCAGGGGGGAAGCCCACGAGTGAGACGCTGCGCGCCGCCATCGAACAGCTCGAGCAACACGTCGCCCTTGAGAAAAAGGAAGCCGAGCGAAAGGAGACGCAAGTACAGGACGATCGACAGCGCGCCCTCCAGGCGACCATCAGTCAACAAGAGGCCTTTGCTGAAGCCACGCGCTCGACCCAAGCCGCCGAGGTCCGTGAGCTTGAGCGCATGGCCAGTGACGTCAATGTTCAGCGCAGATACCTACCGTTTCTGGCCAACGGAATGTGGACCGGGGAAGATTCCAGGAACAACTGGAGTACGCCTGAGAAATGGAAGGTTCCGGGGCCAGTTTCCTACAACCGCATTCAAGAAGCTGGTGTCCTGAGTGATCCCAACGTTTTCATCGAGTTTGTGATTGGTGAGAATTCGAAAGCGTACCCAAATGACCGCCCTAAGTGGCCGAGGCCACGCACACGCGAAGAGGTGAATCAATACGCCGAGAAGTGGAGGCTCTTCGTGAAGCTTGCGCCGATCTGGTTGCAACAAGGAAGGCTGCAACCTTAGGCCAGGTGGGCAGGTGACGCCATTGCGTCAAGTCGCAATAAGAGAAGAGGGAATGAGCTGGTGCTCATTCCCTCTTCAAGAACTTCTTTTAGAGCGGTCTAGTATCGGGGGCATCCCGATAGCAGCCATCTCCAAAATCCCTTTCGAGATCCACGTGGGTCAGGCCTCTCGGCGAACGCGAGAAGTCTACGTGCAACGACACGAGCAACCTCGCCCTGCAACAAGGCGAGATTGTTTTTCGCGCTGATGCACGCGTGAAGCACCTCGAAGGCGCGCTGACAATCGCCGCAAACCTGTCGCTTCACGACTTCAGTCTGCGTCAACGTCTTGCACTTCCGAAAGCAAAACCCACACGTCCTCTTCTTGAAGGGGATCAAACGCTTCAACATACAAGCTACTCCAACAAAAAGAGGAGCCAGACGCATCCATGCGTCCGCTCCTCGAATTAGTAAGCGGGCGCACTCCGCGTCCCGGATTCCGAAAAGTCAAAGAACAAGCTCCACGCGCCTGGATTCACCCAGGTCAAGGGAGTTTCGAAACAACCCTCTGTCCTCGAATCTGTCGAGTGACAGGAGGGAGGTATCATCCCGATACCACCGGGCGACGCCGAAGGGAACCCACTTCGTCAAAGGGTGCCAGCTCACCAGTTTCGATGGCTAGCCGTTGGTCAGATCGATGAACTTAGATCGGTGCGCTCTCGCATTCCGCGAAAGAGAGGAAAGAGGGGAGCGTGGGCCTCCCCTAAAACCTACTCGACAACCTTGCGTCTCAGATCGACTTTACTTTGCTCGCTCAACTGCGACATTATCAACAACATACGCTCGCAATCTGAGCAGAGGTAACGACCGAAGCGGGCGCTATACCGAACGTCCCGTCTTCGCCCGCCGTCCAACTGACACGTCCTGCGCGGCAACCAGCACCAGGGGATAAGGGCAAAGATCCATGCCGCCATGGCTTGTCCTCCAAGGAAAAGGGCAGAAGACGAACACGCATCCGCGTTCCGCCTTTACGGCCTCGTTACTAAAAGATCGTGGCGAAACGCGATGGCGTTTCCGAAGGCTATCGAGATCTCAAAGAACATCTCCGCTCGCCTGGATCCAGCCAGGTCAAGGGAGTTTCGAAACAACCCTCTGTCCTCGAACCCGTCGAGTAACAGCAGGGAAGCAGTTGTGGGGTATCATGCCGGCGGCGGTAATGGAACCTATTTTGACCTGCTGCTCTCGCTGTGCGCAATCAGGGGACCGCGCGCCAGCACATTTGACGGGTCAGGCCGACCTCGGATAGGAATAACTACGTCGCGGAATCCCGCGGTTTCCTTCGCTCTTTCTCACGCTCTCTAGCTTTAGCTAGGTAGGTGGTAGATGAAACCACCCACCCGCGTGATTGACGCACGCAGAGAGCGTCACCCGCCAGGTGGGGAATAGGGCCTCCAACGTTCCAACAGGGAGGTTCTTCAAATGCAGCAATCATCTGTTCGCGAGTTTCGAATCGGCGTTCGTGCAATCGTAACGGCCACCTCAGACGGAGGGCTCACCCTTGCACCCGAGATACTCCACGATCTCTGGGAGCTTGGTCTATCGCGCAATCATCCGTCCGACGGTGAGAAGCTGCGAATCGCTGAGTGGTTTTTCGATGTAGTCAAGCGCGTGCAGCGAGATTCGCAATCGGTGCTCAAGGTTGAGTTGATGCCACAACTCGTACCTCGTGGTGACGATGTCGACCCCCGGAGCCTGTCAATGAAAATGAGACAGCCGGCATCTGAATTTAGTGTAGCGCCGGCAGCTGCGAAAGCGTGATCGACGCAGCGCAGACGCTGTTGTTGGGGGTACCCATGTCCTCACCCCGGTCGAGATCGTGGCTCTGAGGCGATCCTACGAGTTCGTTTTTTTCACCGCAGCCCTTGGGCGAAGGTTTGGGTGGGTTGATCCACACCTCGGTCGGTCGAGCCGGCGGCTGCGGAATTCCGCCGACGAATCGCTCGGGATGTGCGGCGTAAGCGCTGGCCAGCACCTGCGCACGGTCCGCGATGCGCTGATCGGCCAAGCCGTGGTGAACTTCGTACGGCGTCAGCAGGCCGATACCGCTGTGACGATGCTCAGTGTTGTACCAGGGAAAGAAGCCCTGGCAGAAAGCACGCGAGTCCACCATCGAGCCGAAGCGATCGGGAAACTGCGGCCGGTACTTCATCGTCTTGAACTGCGATTCGGAGAACGGGTTATCGTCCGAGACGTAGGGACGGCTGTGCGATTTGATGACACCGAGATCGGCCAGCAGGAGCGCTACCGGCTTGGAGGTCATCGAGGAGCCGCGATCAGCATGAATGGTGAGCTGTCCTGGGAGGATGCCCTGGCGAGCACAGGTGTCGCGGATCAGCTTTTCTGCCAACGCCGCACTTTCGCGGTGTGCCACCATCCAACCCACCACGTAGCGGCTGAAGACGTCCAGAATCACGTACAGGTAGAAGTAGGTCCACTTCGCCGGGCCGAGCAGCTTGGTGATGTCCCAGCTCCACAGCTGGTTGGGCGCGGTAGCCAGAAGTTGAGGGGCGGCGTAGCTGGGGTGACGCAGTTGATCACGCCGCTCACGGACCTCCTGGTTCGCTTCCAGGATACGGTACATCGTGCGTTGCGAGCAGAGGTAGCGGCCTTCATCGAGCAGCCCGGCGTATACCTGCGCCGGGGCGAGATCGACGAAGCGGGGTTCGTGCAGGATTTCCAACACCGCCGTCCGCTCAGCCGCGGGCAGTGTTCTCGGCGGGCTCGGGCGAGCGGCTGGCGCGGCCGGCTGCGGCTTGCATCGCCGGTAGTAGCTGGCGGTGGAGACTCCCAGGGCCGCGCAGGTGGGCGCCACTCCCAGGCGCGGTCCGATCTCTTGTGCCGTCGTCATCAGAACCGCTCGCTGTCCAGCGTCGTTCCCAGCAAGATCGCCACTTTTTTTTGGACCTCCACCAGTGCCTCAGCGCGCTCTGCGCGCCTACGCCACTTGCCTATCTCCCGATCCTGCTCGGCGATGCGCTTGTCGCGTGGGTCCGGGGCAACCGCCTTCGGCCCACGCTGCTTGGGGGCTAGCCCCTCGAGCTCGCCGCGATCTCGCGCTGCCCGCCAACTCGACAATACCGAAGAGTACAACCCCTCGCGCCGCAGCAGCGCGCCGATCGCTCCACTCGTGGTGCAGCGATCCGCCTCACGCACGATCCGGCGCTTGTACTCAGCCGTGAACCGGCGTCGTTGTGCCTTCGCCTCGACCTCGGTGTCCGATCCGATCGCGCCCGGCGGCCTGGCCGCCGGCGAGACGTTGGAGGAAACTCCAGTCGCCCTACGGGCTCCTTCCGTTTCCCCCAACGTCTCATCCACCAGAGTCTTCTCCACCTTCATCCATCGGTTCCTCCCCGTCCTCTGCTCAGTAAACTATTGCCACCCGACTGTCTCACTGTCATTGGCAGAGAGGGCCCGACCACATCCCAACTGAGCCAAAGCGACTCCTGCAGCACTGCAGGTACTGTGCAATGCTCGCTGTTCTAAGCCGGCTCCGCGAGCCATGATCGCGCTCGGTTAATTTTGCAGGTTTCCTGGGCCCAGTTCCCCGCTTGGCCCAACCCTCGTCGGGACATAAAGAAAAGGGGAGCGAACGCTCCCCTTTAGAACCTCTCGATAACCTTCAACGACTAAGCGGACAGCCTACTCTTCCCGCGCTTTCTCGTCGTACAAGGCCCGCTGCGCCTCAAGTTCCTCGCGCAGTGCGGCTTCGTACTCGTCCCACTCATCGAACCACCAGATGCAGTGAGGACAATTCCCATCGCTGTCCCTCCACCACGTCCACCACCGACAGTGACTGCACCTCCTCGGGATTGAGAGGAGATTGCAGACGGTATCAAGCCATTCCATATGGCTCTACTCCAAAAAGGGTAGAAGACGGGCACGCATCCGCGTTCCGCCTTTACTACCTCGTTAATAAAATTGCTGGAGACGAAACGCATCGGCGTTTCCAAAGGTCATCGAAATCTCAAAGAACCGCTCCGCTCGCCTGGATTCACCCAGGTCAAGGGAGTTTCGAAACAACCCTCTGTCCTCGAATCCGTCGAGTGACAGTAGGGAAGTAATTTCCAGCTATCACGCTGGCGGCGGAAATGGAACCACATTCCGACCCTCAGACATCGCGGCAAAACGTTCTGCCCGGTTCCAAAGAACACACACCAGGGCAATCGCCTGTATCGCTTGGCATCGAACGAGTTTCAGAAAATTGCGGACAAGAAGGCAGCTGTGGTATCCTTGGCCCATGGCAATTGATGTGAGCAGAGAATTCGAGGCGGAACTTCACAACCGGCTCAGCGCTGGGCCATACAAGTCGGCTGAGGAATTCCTCCGGGCCAAAATCCGACTCGCCGACGAGTACGCTGGGCAGATTCGCGCAGCAATTGCAGAGGGTGGTGCTCAAGCTGACCGCGGCGAACTCATCCCCGGTGATCAGGTCTTCGCAGAGCTCGACCAGATCATTCTCGACATCGAGCAGGCAAAGCCGGAGGAATGAGAAGAGCTTACGTTCTCACGCCTCTGGCAAGAGCCGACCTCCGCGAAATCGTCCGCTTCATCGCCAAGCGCAACCCAGATGCCGCGCGCCGTGTCCGCGGCGAGCTAGAGCAAGCAATGGTGCGTCTCGCCGAGCACCCCGACATGGGACATGTCCGCGACGACCTCGCGCCCGCCACCTATCGCTTCTGGCCCGTCTACTCGTACCTCATCATCTACCGACCAAACACAACCCCGATGCAGGTTATACGTGTCTGGCACGGTGCTCAGCTCACACCAGATCTGCCAAACATCTGATTCGACATTCCTGACATTCCCCGAAAACCCGCCTCTCTCTGTGCGTAGGGTAGGCCGTCTGAGCCCCCGATCGTGGCTCCAAAGCCATCCTTGTGCGTCGTCTTGGCGCTGTGCCTCCGAAAAGTGACAAAATCCATCAGGAAGCGCATACTCACCCCCGTCTAAGTTGTTCTCTCTCGCGACCTTCCTTTGAGTAGTCCACAACCCACGCCTTCCCATCGGTTTCGCACGAACGTGCCCTGCAGCGAGCGGCAACCCCCTCGCGTAGCTCGGCCAGCGGCCGACGGGGAGAGGCAGCGTGGAAAGAAGGTTTTCACGTTGTGACCTCGCCCATGGCGCAACCCACACAACTCAAGAGGAGGTGTGCCCATGGCACAAGCGAAGTCCGCGCAAGCGGAGAGGAAGCCCGTTCACGAAATCAGGCGTGGAGCCGTGAAGGCGTGTATTTGGGAGAACGCCGGCGAGAACGGTACGTTCTTCAAGTTCACCGTTCACAAGCTCTACAAGCAGGGCGACGACTGGAAGACGACCGCCAGCTTCGGCGCCGGCGACGTTGCCAAACTCAGCACGGTGCTGCTCCAGGTGGAGGACTGGATCAACGCCCAGGCGAAGCCCGCAAAAAAAGTCGCCTGATCGTGGAGCGCCACCATGGACGACGAACAGGCTCAATTTGGTTTCGTCGCCGGCGACACACCGCGAAGGACCGCTGCCTGTGAGCGGTCCTTCAAGGAGCCGCACAGAGAGCCTCACGAGCTCAGTGACGCTGAGCTACTCCAGCTCATCGTTGGCGCACGAAGTGAATGCGTTGCCGAGACGCTTTCGAGCTACGGCAATCTTCGAGGCTTGAGCACCGCCCACCCAGCAGTGCTTCGCGATCAGGGACTATCCGAGCGAACGATTGCGCGACTTGGTGCGGTCTTTGAGATTGCACGGCGCTTCGGCGAGGTCCCGTTCAAAGAAGGTGAGCCCTTTCGCGGTCCGGCGGACGTATACGCGCAGTTTCGGGAACATCTCGCCGCCGAGACCACAGAACATTTCTATGCGGTGTTGCTCGACAACAAACTGCGCAAGCTGCGGGACATCCTCGTTTCGAAGGGCTCACTCACCACCAGCATCGTTCACCCGCGCGATGTCTTCGCTCAGGTAATTCGATTCTCGGCGGCCGCGGTGGTCTTCCTTCACAATCATCCCAGCGGCGACCCGGCACCGTCGAAAGAGGACATCGAAATCACCCGACGCCTTCGTGAAGTCGGCGACCTCGTTGGTGTCCGCGTGCTAGACCACATCGTCGTTGGCCGCGGTAGGTACGTCAGCTTTGTTGATGACGGTTACTGGTGAAGGTTACAGGGCAGGGGAGGGGGCGCCATTTTCTCGGCACTTCTCTTCCCTGCTCGCCCACGCACCTTTCTTTCTTCGACCCCCATCTGTTCCTCAGGACAGACCCTACTGGCGTAGCTTGTCTGCCCGCTGACCGGCAGCTTCAATTTCCCTGCGCAGCCGGTCGAGATCTCCGTCCCAATCGTAGCACGGAAACTCGACTCCCGAGGGGACCGCCGCTTTCGAACCCCGCATGGACGTGACGCCTTGCTGGTTCTTCAGATGATGAATGTAGATGCCGAGGAAACCGTTCTTCCGGCCAGCAGATTCGCTGATTTCGAATTTCACCCATGGTCTCTCCCAGGTGTGTGTTCCCATTAGGACAACGGTCACCGACGTGTTGCGAAGGTGACCACGAATCATATTTTCGATTCCGGTCTTTCCCTCTTTCTTTGCCTCTTGGTACTCCGAATGGTCGAAGAAGCCTGCGACGTCGGCTCCAGCTACGACATTCGAATTGCGCACCTGGTTTGCCCTCCAGACATCGTCGTCGTAGTGGAAACTAAAAAACACCCGTCGTGCCATCTTAATCCCCCTTCCGTTTGTCCGTTTGAGAGAGTGCCGAGTATATCCCGGTGCTATGGTAAAAACACCTGGGGGTCACAGGAGCGAATGGACCGAGAGACTTTCATCAAGGACTGGACGAAGAGCCTTGAACGGGGGTCCGGCGCCGTTTTCATCGGCGCCGGTCTCTCCTGTCGGGCTGGATACCCTAACTGGCACGCGCTTTTAGTCGACATCGCCAAGGAACTCGGCCTTGACATCGCGCAAGAGCACGACCTCGCTGGTGTGGCGCAATACAGCTTGAACCAGGAAGTTGGCAAACGACACAAGCTCACGCAGCTAATCCGCGACCACTTCCCTCCCAAACATGACCCGCCAGAACCGTTCCGAATCCTCGCCCGTCTCCCTCTACGGCATGTCTGGACGACGAATTACGACAAGCTAATCGAGACCGCCTGGGCAGCAGAGCGCAAGCACCTCGACGTCAAGTCGAGCAACAAGGACCTTGGAAGTGACGACCATTGGGCTCACGGTGTCCTGTATAAGATGCACGGTACAGTGGACCATCCTGCCGACGTCGTCATCGCGAAGAACGACTATGAGCTCTACCGCCGGACCCGTGGAGGGTTCCTGCAAGTCCTAACAGGACACCTGGCTAGTAAGCAGCTACTGTTCCTCGGCTTTGGTTTTGGCGACCCAAACCTGGCTCATCTTTTCGCAAGCATCCGCGAGACGTTCGAAGAAAACGGGCCGGAGCACTACGCCATTGTCCGCCGCCCTGTGATCGGGACTGGTCCGGGCGCGAAGAATAGGCTGAAGCTCGACAGAGTTCGTCACGCCCTGTGGGTTCAGGACCTCAAGCGCTACGGAATCCAGTGTGTGGAGGTCGACAAATTCGAAGAGGTTGACGATATTCTTCGGGGCGTAGAGTCTCGACTTGCACAGCGCAGCGTCCTCGTATCAGGTAGCTTCCCTGACACCGTTGCCCCTGCGGACCTCGCGCTGCGGCACATCATCGAGGGGGTTGCCCGTGGTGTGGGCGGTGTAATCGCCCAGCGGCAGAAACGGCTCGTCTCAGGCTTCGGCCTCGTGGTCGGAAGCGCCGCAATCGCGGGGGCGCTCAGTATCATCCTCGCAGAGTCCGCTCCCAACCTAGAGAAAAGCTTGCTGCTCCGACCCTTTCCCCAGGAACCACCGGCGGACATTGCCGAGAAGGAGTTTAAGCGGCGCTACCGTGACGCAATGGTGCAACAAGCCGGGATATGTGTGTTCATAGGTGGACTAAAGGACGAGCGTCACGGAGGTAAAACCCAGCGCGT
>JACQEN010000083.1 GCA_016200585.1 Deltaproteobacteria bacterium | reverse complement strand
GCTTGAATGCGACAGACCGGGCACTGCAACCTGCAGCGGGTGGAGTCATCATGTCGTGGTCCGATCCAATCGAAGACGAAATCCGCGACGATCAGGGAATCTCCATAAAAAATCCCGACACGGGTTTGTTCATGCGCTACCGGCTGGCGGGAGCGTATGATTCCAACATCGCGCTCCTGCTCGCAACCGGGGCAACGCGCGCCGAGAGTTTTGAACGCATTACCGAAATCCTCCGTAAAACGACTTTGCGCGGTATTGACCTGGCCACGAACCGCGAGTTCCTCTACGGCTTGAGCGCTTGGTTTGTGTACCGCGAGGTATGGGCGAAGCCAACGACTAAGTTCGTTGTTCCGTACCTGACGTTGGTCGGCGAGCTCGCCGCTGAGGCTCAGTCGATCGATTTCGACTATGCGTTCCAACGGATCGCGTCACAGGCCACGGCTGGCGCGACCAAAGTCGGCGATGCGGCCGTAGCGGCGACTCGCCACGCCCTGGATTTGAAGGAGACCCTGCTCGAACGGCCGATCACCATGTTGGTGGAGGAGCCGCATTTTCTTTCCGCTTGGCTCAGTCAACATCGTCTGGATTTTTCCATCGAGGCGGGTCGCGTTGCGTGGCGACGCAATCCAGTGGAAATTCTCGGCGAAACGTATCACTGCCTGCAGATGGATGACCGTCCGGGCGAGCCGGCTGCTCACCGTATCTGGGATCACGACCAGCATCTGCTGGAAACCGCGCTCAGCTTCTATCGCAAATTGACAGCTCGAATCGACAGGGCTCTAGCGTGGGAAGAATTGGATGAGCAGTTGCGGCGCACAGAGCCCGCCTTCGGTTTCAGTCCCGACGTTTGGCAGCGTATTCGAGCCGCACACGCCGGACATCAGACTGGCCTTCAGATCCTGGATTTCTTGCCGCTCATCGCGATGCGCGTCGGGTTTTTCGATTTACATGTGAACGACGACCTAACGATCACCATCCCCGAACGTCTGATGGAGCCCATGCATCAAGATGCAATGCGCAAGATCCTGGTGCCACCTCCAGCGACCAGGTCAGATGAAATTGTCGCCGCGATGGGAGGTACATTCTACGCGCAGGAGGCTCCGCATCTGGCACCGTTCGTGAGTGCCGGGACCCACTTCAAACAAGGGGATCCTCTTTACATCATCGAAGTGATGAAGATGTTCAACAAAGTTTACGCGACATTTTCAGGAACGATCGACGAGATTCTCGTCCAAGAGAGCGGCGTGGTAGTACGGAAAGGCCAGCCGCTTTTCAAGGTTACGCCTGACGATCTCGTCATCGAAGAAGATCCGCAAGATCGAATCCGCCGTATGCAGACGTGCACCGAAAAGTACTTGGAGAACCTTCTCTAGTCGCTCGGCAGCTGAGGGCCTACATTACTCTCGGGCCAGGTACGTGTATTCTTGCAGGCCTTGCTCATAGTGACGCCGCAAACGAGCAGAGTCCTCAAGACTAATCTGCCCTGCCCGCATGGCATCTTCGATAGTCCTGCGGACGCGTTCGACGAGAGCACCTTTATCGTACGCCACATAGCGGAGGACGTCCGTTACAGCGTCGCCTTCGACCACGTGCTCGACCTCGTAGCGTCCGTCGGGTCCTAAGCGAACGTGCACCGCATCCGTGTCGCCAAACAGGTTATGCAGATCGCCAAGAATCTCCTGGTAGGCGCCTACGAGGAACACCCCAATGTAGTAGGGGTTGAGGTTCCAGGGGTGGAGCTCCAAGACATCTTTGACGTCGCGCTGGTCGATGAACTTGTCGATTTTACCATCGCTGTCACAGGTCAGATCGGCGAAGACGCCCCTGCGAGTCGGCTTTTCATCGAGCCGATGAATCGGCATCACGGGGAACAACTGCTTGACGGCCCAGTGATCCGGTGCTGACTGGAATACTGAAAAATTGCCGTAGTACGTATCCGCTAGGCCTTTTTCCAATGGCTCGAGATCGTCGGGAACGTAGGGCAGCTCTCGAACCGTTCGCAGAATCTTTTCGCAGCAGTTCCAGAACAGTCGTTCGACTCTCGCCCGCGCTTTGAGATCGAGATATCCCAGGGTGAAGAGAGTAGTAGCTTCTTCCTTCAGTTGTAGACTGTCATGGTAAGCTTCTTGAACGTTCTTTTGCGAGACACCCGCATAGACCTCGGCGAGATCCTTGATCACTTTCGGATCATTCTCGTCAACCGATTCAGGCGGCTTTCCGGACAGCATTTCGTGAACGCCGAGAACGTCGAAGATAAGTACGGAATGGTGCGCCGTCATTGCGCGCCCCGCTTCGGTGACGATATCTGGATGCGCTATGGACTCGCGGTCGCACGCTTCTTGAATCGACGCAACCACATCGTTCGCGTACTCTTGAACCGAATAGTTCATCGACGAGTGAAAATTCGTCTGTGACCCGTCGTAATCGACGCCGAGACCACCCCCCACGTCGACGAACCCCAGCTTAGCACCCATCTGATGCAAGCCGACGAAGATCATCGCAGCTTCACGTAGCGCATCCTTGTGAGCCCGAATCGCCGTAATCTGTGATCCGATATGAAAATGGAGAAGAGCTAGGCAATCGAGCATGCCCTCGGCTTGCAGCTTCTCGACTGCCTCGACAATTTCTACCGCTGTAAGTCCAAACTTGGAGCGGTCACCAGTCGACTCAATCCATTTTCCTGCACCCTTCGTAGAAAGGCGCGCACGCACGCCGATAAACGGCCGAATCCCAAGGTCCCGCGCGGTTTTGACGATCAGATCGACCTCATGCGCTCGATCGACAACAATGATTGGCGTCCGCCCCAAACGTTGCGCTAACAGCGCTGTCTCGATGTATGCACGGTCCTTGTAGCCGTTGCACACCAAGAGTGCCCCGGGCGTATCGAGTAACGCCAAGGCAATCAGCAGCTCCGGCTTACTACCTGCTTCCAGACCGACGCGCTCTTTTGCGCCGTATTGAACAATCTCCTCGACGACGTGCCGTTGCTGATTCACCTTGATCGGATACACGCCACGGTAGCTTCCGCGATAGCCATAGTCGGAGATGGCCTTCCCGAAGGCGCCGCACAATCCGCGAACCCTGCTCGCCAGAATATCGGAGAAGCGAACCAGGAGCGGCGTGCGCAGACCTCGACGATCTAGATCTTGAACCAACTCGAGGAAATCGATCGCCGGGCCCCCGTCGCCGTTCGGGCGGACCTCAACATGGCCTTTTTCGTTAGCCGTGAAAAAGCCGGCTCCCCAGCTTGCGACGTTGTAGAGCTCCATGCTGTCGCGTACAGTCCAGCCACGCATTTGATTTGGACTCCCTACCCAAGAAAAGACGGTCAGTCGACGTGACCGACCCTGCCTAACTGAGCCGCAAAATGAAACGGGGGGATCGAGTCACTGCTCGATCCCCCCGCATGAAGCGTAAGTCGCGAAATTCTTAGTTACCAGGCTGCGCGGCCGGAAGTAGGATGATGTCGTTCTGTGTTCGGATGCCGCGTTGGTGCGTCGTCACAGCGTTAGACCAGAAGTTATCGCGAAACTCTTCGAGGACCGCGATTAGCCCCGTGCCGCTCGTGTTGTCGCTTGTCTGGACACCGCGGGCCGTTGTCTGACCCGTGAGCGTGCCTTGAACATTGACGTTGAAGATGGAGAACTGGTCGTCGCTCGAGCCGAGGCGGGTGTCGATGTCAGAGAGGGCGATCTCTTGAAAGCAAGTAACGCTGCGGCTGGTAGAAAACCGTTGCTCGAATTCGTTAAAGACCAAGTATTGAACCGTGACGGGTCGAGGCGCTTGGAAGTTAAAGTCTTCGGAGCAAGGCACAAGTGTCAGCTTGCTGGTAACCGTGTCCTGGTTTGACGTTGGCTCAGTAGCGTCATCGAAGAAGTGGTCGATGACCAGAAGGTTGGGGCAGCCATTGTACTCGGCACCGAGCACCAACGTGTTGTCATGGTTGTTGGCACCTTCGATGGCCTGGATTCCAACAGCGTTGTAGCCGCGTGCGTCGATTACACCAGTATCGACGGTTTCGATCGTCGCCTCACCCTTGAGGCTATTTGCGTCAACCGGCAGCTCATCGTCTCCAACTTGGATGCATTTGAGTTCGCCACGCATCGGTGTTTCAGGTGCCGGTGGAATGCTACCGGAGTTAAATTCTCCGGTACGGCCTGGTCGATTGGCCAGCGGCAGCTCCCCGAGGATCGGATTTCCACTATTGTCCTTCACGCCGAGGACTTGACCGTCCGAGACAGTCCAGGCAATCGGCTGCTTTGAAGTCAGGCGGAACGCGAAATCGGTTTCTTGCCAGCCAGGTACGCAAAAGGCAGTCGATCCGCATTCGGTCGGATCTTCGTGATTGTACGGGTCACAGATCGCAAAAGGTGCATTCGAGCAGTGACCGTTTGCATTAACATAGAAGCAACGGACGTTCACCGGGTTATCGGCGGTGTTCGAGAGTTGGATGATCGTGTCGATGTAGTCTCCGCTGGCGCGGGTGACATCAACGAGCACCTTCGGAAACACCACGATCGCCGCTGGATTGGTGGATGATACGTCCGCTCGCGCTACACCAGCTATTCCCGCCACCCCTCCCAGGAGCGCACACACGCCCGAGAGAAAAGGATTCCACTTCACCGTACGCATTGCCCTTCTCCTTTCACCAGTCTTGGAGAAATCAGCCACAGCCTTCTCTCCGCAGTCTGTCTAATCAGCCTATTCACGTGGCGCCAAGGTGATCGAGTCTGGGCCAGCGGGTGGAATGAAGTCCCCCGTGGTTACCAAACTGTGCGCAACCGAAGCGACACCCGCTGTGCTCGTAATCGACCGGCGTGCAACACCGATGACCGCACCCGAGGTGCCGTTTTGCTGAATCACTGGCGTGATCTCCGTCATCGCAACGTCGGTACCCAGGACATTCTGGGAGAAAATCGACTGCGTTGGGAGAGATGGACTATCGATGTCGAAGAGGCGCACCGAGAGGAAACAGGTGACGGTCGTGCTGGCTGAGAAGACTTCCTCGAATTCGTTGTGGACTAGGAATTGTACGGTCACACTGGTTGGAAGTTGATTCTCGAAGTCCTCGCTGCACGGAACAAGTGTCAGCTCGGTGTTAATCGTGGCATTGGTCCCCGCCCCTTTTGCAACCGGATCGGACGCAAATTCCGCGAAGTGGTTGAGCCACAGCTTGGATGGACAGGCGTTGTAGATATTCCCATCGAGCAGCAGCGGATTGGAAGCTACGGCGCTCGGGTTACCCTCGATACCGATCGCATTGTACTTGACGTTGTCGTCAGCGCTTGCTCCGGAGATGCGAGAGATAATCGCCTCACCCTTGAGGTGATTTCCCAACAGGGGCTCACCCGAAGCGGTGATTTCGACGCACTTCAATTCGCCGTCGAACGGGTTCATCGGGGGCACGCGGCCTGGATCGAAGCCTGATCCGTCGACGCCGAAACCGTCCGTGGGATCGACGCGACGTCCCCCACTTACGAGCCAGTGAGTCGGTTGCTGCTTCGTGAGCCAGATATCGAAATCCGTTTCTTGCCAGGCGGGAAGACACGTCGCGCTGGGCCGCGGGCAAGACGCACCCGTAAACGTATCGAACAGGCGCGCATCGACGTAGTTGCAATGAGCATGAATCAAGGAATTGCTTGTGTTCGCGATCTGGATGACCGTGTCGAACGTTGCGTCAACCTGGACCTTTGGAAAGACGAGGATCGAAGTCGCCTTCTCTGATGTGACGTCAGCTCTGGCACCCGACGCCACTACCCCCAGCGCCACCGCTAGTCCGCAGAGGCCCGAGAGAGTTACGTTCCACTTCACCGTTCGCATTGCCCTCCTCCTTTCCAGTCGACCGAACCTACCCTCACTCCCCCCCGCTCGCGCAATTTTCACGACTGAGCGGACGCGCCACCTTCGGCACCGCGGAAGTGCGCGCATACATACTCAAAAACTCGCCGCATTGTCAAGGAATATCCCGTGGAAATTCTGCCGGTCGCCCAGGGATGGGCTGCAGGCAATTCGCGAGACGGAGCCGGCAAAGGCGGCAAGATGCTGAATGCAACGCAGAAATCATGGAATTGCGACCGCCCCCACCCCGCCTCCTTCGCTAAACCCTCAAGCACGGATGATTTTATCCCGGCCCTCAACGACGGCCTTAGTAGCGTTGCGAGTATCCACCACCAGGTGACTCCCATTGACGATCAATTGATAGTCGAACGCACTGTGATCCGGCGCAATGACGACGGCATCCGCCAGTCCCAGCTCCTCACGTGTCAACGCCACCGAGTTCAAGTTAAAATCATAATGTCGCGAG
>JACQEN010000075.1 GCA_016200585.1 Deltaproteobacteria bacterium | reverse complement strand
ATGCAAGCGTGGCCGATATAGGTAACCTTCATGCTCTCCTCACTTACGCCGTAGTGTGTGCCGTGACCGTCACGGCACCCCCGTGCCGCCGAGCCAGATCCAGATAGACCTGCTCCATTTGGCGGACCATCCAATTCGCAGAAAAACCTTCCTCGACGACGCGCCGGCCCAAGCGACCCATCGCCCGCGCGCGCTCCGGCTGTGCCATCACCTCGGCAATCGCCACCGCCAGAGCTTGCGGATCCTTCGGCGGCACCAACAAGCCCGTGTGCCCATGGCGAACGACCTCGCCCGTACCACCCACGTCCGTCGCAACCACTGGCTTCTCCATTGCCATGGCCTCAAGGATGGCGTTCGACATTCCTTCGTCATGCGACGACAAGACGAACAGGTCGAAGGCCGAAAACACCTCGGGCATATCACTACGTCGACCGAGCAATGTCAGATGATCGTCGAGATCGAGGCTGTGCACCAAGCCCTGCAGTTCGTCGTCGAGATTGACCTCACCGACGATGACACCGTGGACATCGGGTTGGTCGCGCCGCACGAGAGCAATCGCCCGCACGAATTCCTCAACGCCTTTGCGAACACGCATCCGCGTCACAACGCCGCGAACACGCATCCGCGTCACAACGCCGACCAGACGCCGATCTTCCGGTAAGCCGAGCCGCGTCTTGTAGCTGCCTTGCGGCAACGGACGAAAGCGCTCGGTATCAACCCCACTCGGAATCACCAACATCTTCTCTCTTGCGCACCCTTCGTTGTCGTGCACGAACTCGCGCACGGCGTCGGCGTTGACCATCACCCGATCGGAAAGAGCGTTGCCGATCTTGGCACCGATCAGCTCAAACCCTCGGCGCTCGTGGCAGCCTCTTTTGCTGCACAGAACGACGGGAACGCGGGCCAGGCGGGCGGCCATCGACCCGACCAAATTAGCTCGCAACAGATAGTTGTGAACGATGTCGACCCGTAGTCGGCGTAACGCGCGCGCCGTCGCAAGGATCCTCATCCCCAGCGCCGGCCCTTTGAAGCTCAAGCCAGCGGCCGGCGCAACAAGGGGAACCCCCATCGCACGTACGTCGTCGAGTAACACGCCCTTCCCGGTTAAACATACGAGGACCGGGGCGAATCGCTCGCGGTCGAGAAGACGCAAGACCTGGCGCAGGTGCGTCTGGCTCCCGCCGACAACCATTTCCTTTATGACGTAGGCAATGCGCAACGGGCGCGCTTGTATAGGTTGAGTCACCATCGTCAGGGCTCCAAAGGATAGTGATAGCCGAGGTCAACCGGTCCGCTGTCGGGCATGCCATCAGCGCGCACGGATCGCCGCGCCAGAGCAAGATCCAATGCGGTTCCATTGCCGGCATCAAGCACCGGACTAGCCGCCGTAACACGAACACTGTCGCTCAGCGAGCACGTCAACGACGGCGTCGGCGTCCCACCCGCGAACAACGGATCGGAGTTGATGTCACCGCTAGCCGCCCGCGCGCTGCCCGCATAGCCATCGATGTTGAGGTTCCTTCCCGACGTCGCGTCGCCGCCGCGCCGCGCCCGCAGCGCAATGCCCGCAGCCGCGTTCCCCGCAATCACATTGTTGAACAGTTCGGCTTGCGTCACGTTGCGCGTGGTATCGCTGACAACAATGCCGCGGCCGAGATTCGCCGTGACGCTGTTATTGAGAAGCCGAGTCGGCAGGCCGCGGCGGCGCAGCGCCACTCGCACTCCATCGCCGCCATTCGAGCCCACTAGATTGTTCAAGACGTCGATACCGTCGGTGAAGATCGAAATTCCCCCGGCCGCGTTTCCACAAACCGTGGAATTGTGAATCACGCTGCGTTGCGCGCCGGGCAGGAAGCGCAATCCAGAGCTGTTGCTGCCGCTGAACGTCATTCCATCAATCACGACTGGCGCGGCGGCCACCGCCCCGGAGTGTCCCGCAGCGTCTAACTCGACCGAACCCGGCGCATCGCCGGTCAACTGCCCGCCAACGTCGCCCAATAGAACCATCGGCGTCGCCGAGCTCGGATTGGCGCCGAATCGCAGCCCGCCTTCGCGGTAGTGCCCCGGTCCGATCACCACCAATGCAGGATCCGCGGCGACAGCTAGCGCCCGCGCAACGGAACCAAGAGCGAGGTCCGCGGAAACCCCGGAGCTCGCATCGTTGCCAGATGACCGGACGAAGAGAACTGTTGCGAAGGATGCCGACTCCGGCGTCACTGGTAGGAATGGGTAGTGGTATCCGGAATCGGCCGGACCGAGATCGGGTAGACCGTCGCTGCGCGTCGTACCGCCGGCTAGTTCGTTCAAAGAGCTGAAATCGATATCCACCGCCGGACTCACCAGATCATCTTGCCGCAGATGGAAATCATCGTCTCGGTAGGAGGTTCCTCCGAGCTGATGGTCGGGGCCGGCGGGATCCGCCAGCAGTGGATCGGCGATGAAGTCGGAATCGGCGCGCGGCGTATTTCCGGAATACGGGGTTCCCCCCGAGACGACGTTGTAACCGGTGACATACGACGCATCCGGCGTCTGGAAAGAATTTGGTTCCACCTTGATGCCGGTGCCGTTGTCGATCACGACGTTGCGCACGACCGTGGCCCCGGGCGCCGCGTCGCTATCCGCTGAACCACCGATCAAAATCCCATCCCCGCTGTTGGCGTATACGGTATTGTTGGTGACGACCGAACCGCGGCTACCGGCAACACGGATGCCACCTGTGCCGTTTGCGTACACCAGGTTGTTGCGGATCTCGCCGCGGTTGGCACCGGCGACTTCGATGCCGCGTCGTTGATTCGAGAAGACGACGTTGTCGTGCAGGATTGCTCCATCTGCACCGGCGCGCACCTGGATCCCGGCTTGCGCCGCACCAGTGATCTGGAAACCGGCGATGGTAATCGGCCCGCCGTTGACCAGCACAAATCCGGTATCGGCACCGCCCGCGTCAATCAGCACCGAGCCCGGCAACTCGCCCGTGCTACGGCCGGAGGAGTCGGCCCAAAATGTCACCTTGCCGCTGAAGTTCTGCACACGGATATCGCCCTCGGCGTAGCGCCCCGGACCGGCAACGACCGTGGCTCCGGCAACAGCACTGTCCATCGCCTTCTGGAACGTAGCCAACGCCTGCGTCGGGCTGCGTCCGTCGTTCGCGTCCGTTCCGTCACTCCGCACGAAGATCGGCATGAAGGGCAATGGCACTCGGATCGTTGAAGTCGCCGTAGCCCCGTAATGAAAACCGACGTCGACCTTGCCAACGTCGGGTGTTCCCGTTGTGGCCGTCGAGCCGTCGACTCCCAAGACGCTCACCTGGTCGGATCCTGCATCCACCGCAACGCTATTCATTGCCTGTCCGGCGCGCCGCTGCGGCAAATGAAAATCGTCGTCGGCGTAGCCGTCTCCGCCGAGCACGCCGTCGCCGCCTGCCGGACGGATGAACATAGGATCGCCGTTGATGTCGAACCCGTTGCGCCGCGTACCCTGCGTGTAGCCGTCGACATTCACATTAAAGCCCGACACGTAATCGGCGATTTCACTGCGCGCGACGCCGATGCCACCGGCTACGTTTCCCTGAAAGATGTTATTGAGAATTCTCGCTCCGCCAGACGTACCAACGATCGCCGCATCGATCAGCACGCCCGTACGCCCGTTTTCATAGATCGTGTTGTTCACGACGGTCGCGTTGGGGCTGGCAAGCCCACCGGTGCCGATTCCGACGCCATCGAATCCATTCGCGTAGATCAAGTTATTGGCGACCGTCATGTTGGCGGACGACCGCAGCGTCAAGCCGCTTCCGGCATTACTAAAGAGGATATTGTTTCGAATCGACCCAGTCGCGGCTCCCGAAATGAACAACCCGTCCGCAGAACCGGTCCCGATCGTATTGCCCTGCGCGCTCAGATTGGCGCTGGCACCGACCGTCGTCAGGCTGACACCTACGGATTGGCTGTGGGTTATGACATTCGAATCCGCAAATCCATCACCGCGGCAGAATGTCACGATGCCGCCGCGCACTGCGGCAGTGACGATATTCTGCACAAAGTTGACGTCTTGAGCCGTCAGATCGTCCGCCGTTCCCACGGCAAGGCCGCGCCCGGTGGCGCGCCGCACGGTGCTTTTCCGGATGCGTAGGTGACCGCTATGCCGCAGGGCAACACCATCGGCATCAGGAGCCCCGGCAACTCCGCTATCCTCGATCTCGTTGGTGTCGAACAGGAGTGAATCGATCCCATCGAGAAAAACACCGCCGCGTACAGTTCGCCGGACCTGATTGTTCGCCATCTGCAGACTGATCGTTTTTCCGCTCTCCGCAACCAGCGAGGCGCCAACCGCAAGGCTGTCCTCAATGACGTTGTGAGAAACGAGCGCCGCGCCGCTACTGATGTCGTCGATTCCTGCTTGACCGCTTCGCAGGATCAAATTGTCACGCACGGTCACCGAACCGTTGCTGCGAATCCGCAGGCCCGCCTCGACGCTGTCGAGAATGCTGTTGCGCGTCGCGGCGAGACTCAGCAGTCCGCTCACCGACATACCATCACTGCCGCTTGCCATGAGATCGTTGGCATCGAGCACAAGCTCCGTCGTATCGTCGCCGATCACGGCAACGCCCGCCGACGGACTGGCCAGGACTCGGTTGCGATCAATCTCAACCTGACCACCGGCGACGACCCGGATGCCGCTGCGCGCGTTCCCCGACAGCTGATTGTCGAGAACCTTGAAATTTACATTCATCACAGCGCTGGTCTGTGCGTCGCCACCCGAACCAGGCGGCGGCGGTACGCTGCCGATTTCCAGGCCTCCCGCTTGATTGCCCTGGACGGTGTTCGCGGCGACCGTGAGGCCGGCGCTGTCACGTACGACGATTCCGGCCCCTTGGTTGCTGTGGATCGAATTCGAACCGATCGTGCCGCTCGTACCACCAGAGACAAAGATTCCATGCGATGCGCTGCCCGAAATGCCGTTGCCGCCCAGCATCAACTCCACGGAACCAGCCAACGCTGTCGCCGTCAGCCCGGTTGCGCCGGCCGCCGAAATCGCGTTCGCGGTGGCGCCAATACTGCCATCCGCCGCGACGTTGATTCCGCTGGCACCCGTCATCGCAACTTGATTGTTGTTGACGACGACATCGCGCCCGTTGCGAACCAGCAACCCCGTGCCGCCCACGCCGAGAACCGAATTACCCTCGAAATCGATCGTCGCCGCACCGGTAACAAACAATCCATCGCCGACGCCACCACCCACCTGGTTTCCGGTCAGCATCACCGTGGTCAGCTCATCGGCGTCGACACTCAGCGCCGTCCCGCCGTTCGCCGTGAGTCGGTTTTGATCGGCGACGAACGAATCGGCGACCACCGCATTGATTCCACCGCCGGCGTTGCGCTCAATGAAGTTCTGCTCGATGTGGACGCGGCGGCCGATGCCGGTGCGATCGGCTGCCGAACCGAGACCAATTCCATATTCCCGGTTGTCGTTGCTGGTGTTGCCGTTCAGGAGCAAACCGCTACTCCCACGCACGAGAAATCCGTCGCCGTTGTTCCGTCTCGACACGTTGCCGGTGACTCCACCATCCGTCGCACCGGCGATCAGAAACCCGTGGTCGCCATTGTCGCTCACCACATTGCTTTCGACGTCCAGCGTCGCGCCGTTCCCTGCCGTTCCCTGGATACTGATTCCGCCCGTGTGATTGTTCTGTGCGGTGCAGCCCAACACCGTCACCGGGCCATACGCCGCGATGTCGATCCCACGTCGCGCGCCGTCACGCGTGGTAACGTTCCGAATCGTAATATTGTTACTTTCGATGCCGAGGGGCGACGCGCGCACTTGGATGCCTGCGTCGCTCGCACCGGTAACGGTGAACCCATCAATCACGATGTGGTGACGTCCGAGAATCAAGAAGCCGGTGGTGGTCGCACCAGCGGGAGCCAGAGTAACCGCACCGGCGGGGTCGCCGGTCTGCGCACCGCTGGTATCGGCGATGAAGCGAATCGGACGGCCAGCGATGCCATCCCGAGTCGGAGAGATATTGCCCTCCGCGTAGGTCCCTGGCCCTACCACAACGATGTCACCGGCGTTGCTCAAAAGGCTCGTCGCCTTGGTCACGCTGGCTAGAGCGGTAGCAGCGGTGTGGCCGCCGGCTGCGTCGTTCCCCCGGGCTCGGACGAAAAGCACGGCGGCGTGGGCGTTGGCCGCGAGAGACGCGACCACGATGAGGGAGAAAATATATCGGCAACCGTATGCCCCGGACGGCTGCTCCGACAACAGCAAGGGCGACTCCGCCTGCGTCAAAACAACGTATAAATGAACGGCCCCAATGCCGAACTTTGAGCCGTAATCATCAAGCCCCCGAATACCAGGAGCACGAGCACCATCGGAATCAACCACCAGAGCTTGCGCTGCCAGAGGAAGCCCATGAGCTCGCCTGCAATCCCGAAGCGTTCCTTTACCCCTTGCCCGATCTTCATCGTGTGCTCCTCACTCTCCTATTGTCGGCTGTGCAGAAATTGTCCATTCACAAAATTCGCAACGAGACCGGCCGCCAGCTTGTGGCCGGCAGCGGTCCAATGCCCGTCCTGCATGAAATGAAGCGCTTCGCCACCGGACTGTGCAACCCGGTAGAATTCCGGTGCGAGCGCCAAACACGCGACCGACTGCTTCGCGCACCATTCTTCGACGCGCTGCCGAGGGCCTTCGAGATTCCAATCGACTTTCTGCATTGCTGGGTTCGCCGCCATGATCTCTTTCCAGGATTGCGGATACACATGGTCGCGCGTCGACAGAATCAGCACTCCGAATTGCGCACCGGCACTCTCGGCTTCACCGTGCATCTCGTCGAGGAGGCGCAAGGTATGCTGCCATGCGTCTTGCCATTCGGCGTTGACCGACGCGGCGTAGACCCCGTAGTCCGCAGGAATACCATCGCGCTGCGGCGCTTGACGCACGGCATCCGCCCGCATCAATCCCGTGCGTACCAGGAACTGCCCTATCCGCGGCTGACGCACGAGGATCAGCTGACGGAGGAACTGGTATCCTTTCGAACGTGCCAGCAATCCCTTCGCGCCGCCGGCCAGCTCCTTTTTCGCAGGAATGACACGTTGGATCTCGCCGTCACTCGAGTACTCCGGCTTGAGGTAGTCTTCGAGAGAAGGGCTGTTATTCTTGACGTCGTTTCCGGGATAGAACGCCAACAAGATCAAATCGGGCCGGTAGCGTTGCCCTTCCTTCCGCAAGTAGAGCAGCTCTCCGGCCGTACCATAGCTGCTCACGCCGGCCGCGATGACCTCGACATGCCGCGCCGCTCCGACCGCGTTGAGTCGTGCTTCCAATTGTCGGCCAATGGTTGCCTCGAGCGGCACGTGCATCGCTTCGACAAACGAATCGCCGAGCAGCAGAACGCGATACACAGCCGCAGGCTTTTCGTACGCGTGCTCGACGTCGCGCAGCCCTTCGTGGTTGATCCGCACCGGCACGACGAACTCACGCTCCTCCTGTGTCCACCATCCCTGCGCACCAGGAATGAGCTTCGAGCCCAGAACCTCATCCGGCTCCCAAAAGCGATCCGGAACCAAGTGGCTCATACGGACACCAACCTCGAGCAGGCCGAAGGCCAATCCCAAACCAAAGGTGATGAGGACGGCGCCGAAGAGGATCTCACGCCCACGTGACATAGCTTACGCCGGTTTGCGAACGACGCAGTTCCCCATTACCAAGGCATCCATCCCACTACGCGAAAAGGTACTGAACGCGTTGGCGGGTGTCGTCACGATCGGCTCGCCCTTCAGATTGAAGGAGGTGTTCATGATGACCGGCACGCCCGTCGCCTGCCCGAAGCTGTCGATCAGGCTGTGATACAGGGGACTCTCCTTTTTGTGGACGGTCTGCAGGCGGGCGGAGTAGTCAACGTGAGTGATCGCCGGAATCACATCGCCTTGGCCCGGCTTCACCGGTACGACGTAGAGCATGAAGCGTGCAGGATAGTGACGCGGTGCGTCCGGCAAATCGAAAAACCGTTCCGCCGCGTCGGCCAAGACCGAAGGCGCGAACGGCCGGAACGGTTCGCGAAACTTGATCTTGACGTTGACGATTTCCTTCATGTCGTGGCGCCGCGGGTCGGCGATGATGCTGCGTGAGCCAAGGGCACGTGGCCCCCATTCGAAGCGACCTTGAAACCACCCGACCACATGGCCGGCGGTGAGCTCATCGACGACGGCGCCAACCATTTCGTCTTCGCTGCTGCAGATCTGATACGGCATGCCGCAGGTCCGAGCGAAATCATTGATCTCACCCTGGGCAAAGTCCTGCCCCCAGTACGCATGCTCCATGACAAAACTTCGCGGCTTGCCCAGAGCCAGGTTGTACGCGTAGAGCGCCGCGCCGACGGCCCCGCCACCATCCCCCGCCGCCGGTTGGATGTAAACGTCACGCATCGGCGTCTCGCGAATGATGCGTCCATTGGCAACGCTGTTCAGCGCCACGCCACCCGCTAGGCAAATCTTGTCCAAGCCGGTATCCTTGTGCAATGCGCGCACCATCATCAACACAATGTCTTCCGTGACGCGCTGAATGCTCGCCGCGACATCGGCGTAGTATTGGTTCTTGGCCGCCAGCTCGGTATAGTTCGACGGCTTGGGCTCGAAGTACGACGGATACCCGGAGCTCTCCGTAAAGAAGTGCCAAGACGGATCGCGCGGTTCACCGAACAGGTCGACGAACTTTTGGTTGTAGGTCTGCGTCGACGAGTGGTGGAAGCAGAAGTAGTCCATGTCGAGCCAGAAGCTGCCGTCGTTGTCGACGTGAATCAGCTTGTAAACCTTGTCGACGTATTTGGGCTGGCCGTAGGGCGCCATGCCCATGACCTTGTACTCGCCTTCGTTGACTTCGAAACCGAGGAACGCGGTAAAGGCGCTGTAGAGGAGACCGATGGAATGCGGGAAGCGTATTTCGCGCAGCAACCTGATCGAATTGCCTTTCCCCACGCCCATCGTTGCCGTCGCCCACTCGCCGACACCGTCGACGGTCAGAATCGCCGCTTCGTCGAAGGGCGAACACAGGAACGTGCTGGCGGCGTGCGACAGGTGATGCTCGCTGAAGAGAATACGATCGGTAGGTATACCGAGCTCGCTGCGGATGATGTTCTTCACCCACAGCTTGTCGAGTAACCAGGTCGTCATCGCATCCCCGAAGACCTTCCACGACTTCGGCACCACTTGCAGCGAGGTCGTCAGAATTCGTTCGAACTTAACGAAGGGCTTCTCGTAGAAGACGACGTAGTCGACGTCCTGAATGCTGATCCCGGCGCGATCCAAGCAAAAGCGCACGGCCAGTCGTGGAAAATCGGAATCGTGCTTCTTTCGACTGAAACGCTCCTCTTCAGAAGCAGCAATCAACTTGCCGTCGACAATCAGCGCCGCGGCGGCATCGTGATAGAAACAGGAGATCCCCAGAATATTCATGCAGTCAGTCTTCCTTTTATGAGCGATTCGTAGAGTCGCGACATTTCATCCACGTGGCGCGCCAAGCTGAAGCGACCCCGCGCCCAAGACTGAGCCCTGGATCCGATCTCCTGGCAACGTCGTTGATCGCGCAGCAAGAGCACCAAGGCTTCTGCCAACGCCGCAGCGTCGCCCGGAGGCGTCAGCAAACCGGTTACGCCATCTTGGATCAGCTCCGGAACTCCGCCAGCGGCTGTCGCCACGACGGGCTTTGCCAGGAGCATGCCTTCGAGAATGACGCGTCCAAACGGCTCCGCCCGCACCGACGTGTGGGCGACCACGTCGAGGCTGTTGATGACATCGGCGACGTCGTCGCGGAAGCCCGTGATCAAAATGGTGTCGTTCAATTTCAGCTCAGCAAGCCGTTTCCGCAGCTGCTCGTGATATTCCGCACCGGCGCGGTGAATCCCTCCAACGATCAAGCCCCGAACGCCGGGGACGTGCCGAGCAACCGTCGCCATCGCCTCGGCAAACACCAGCTGGCCCTTCCATTCCTGAATGTTGCCGATCACACCGACGCAAGGAGCGGATTCGGCGATTCCAAGCTCGCGGCGGACCTCGGCGCGAGTATGTTTGGGTTGAAAGGCTGCTTCGTCCAGCGCATCGTAGACAACTTCCATGCAACGCGGGCGGATGCCGTTTTGTTCACAGTGAACCCGCACTGCTTCCGTCATACATACGACCGCATCAACGCGCTGCGCCGCCCAACGTTCGCGCTGCGAGTACTTCTCAAAGCCTTTGACGTGGCAGACACATGGAGTTCCGGTTTGCAGGCATGCGAGGATTCCATCAAAATTCGCACGCACGCCGTTCCCGAGGTGGACGACATCGGCCTTCCACTGACGAATGACGCGCGCCAGCTGCAATGCCGTCGGGCCCTCCTCGACGGCAAGCCGAATCGTTTGCCGTCCCAAGCGCAGCAGCGACCGGATGCTGCGGGCCTTTCGAGCTCGTTGATAGCCCTCGAATTTCAACAAGGCATGCTCTTTCGGAATGCGCCGGCGCCGGACCTGAAAAAACGGCACTCCAAGATCCGCAAGCTCCTTTTCAATCGCCTTTGCTTCGTACAAGACCATGCCGGGAGCAAACCGCGTGCGGTCCAGACCACGGATCAAGTGGAGCAATCCGGTGAGAGAACCTCCAACCACGCCGCCGCTCGACGCTTCGACAAACAACACACGGATCATGGGTCACCGTCACGATCCGGTGCCGGCCACCCGTCGTGGCCGGTCGGCGAGCAGTCCCAGCAGCATCGTGACCGTATCGTCACACGACATCTCTTGCGACACACCGAATTCGTAACAGGGCACGCGCCGTGTGAGCTCTGCCAGTTGGGCTTCGCGTTGAGCGACGAGCCCACTCGGCACGAGCTGCTCGAACACAGCAGCGAACGCCCAATATCGCCGCAAGTCGTTGATCATCAGATCGGCGGCGCTGAGGCGTTGATGGGCACCTTCGGCGCTCAGCGAACGCGTGTAGCCTTCAGCACAGCGGCGCGGGAACACCAGCAGCGAGACTTCCCCGGCGTCGGCCCAACGCCCCGGTGCGAGACCGTATCCGTGGCGCTTCAAGCCGTAGGGATGCTCGACTGGGAGTAGCGCAGCGGCCCGGTCACCCAACCACTTGCGACTGGGCTCGTCGAGAAGAATCGGCTCACGCACCGGCAAAATCGACGTGTCGTGGTGAAGCACGAAACTATCCGAAAGCATCTGCGCACCGGACGAAAGCGCCAGCGCCACCGACAGCGTCGACTTGCCGATACCGCTCGCGCCTGCAAGAAGAACCGATCCCTCCCGCAGGTTCACTCCCGCAGCGTGTATCGGATGCAGACTGCGTTGGCGCTCAAGCCAAAACCAGCACGGGTAATAGACAAGGTAGGCCAGCAGCGTCGGAAAGCGTCGCCGGCGCAACAGCTCCCGGCTCGACCATTGTCGCAGCCGACGCAAGCGATCCGTCAAGGGGGTGTTTCCAAGCCGGAAGTAGAAGTCCGCTTCGACCTCCAGCTGATCGTCGCACCAGCGGGCGCGCAGGTAGAGGTCGCGCAGATCGTCGACTCGAAACCAACGCAGCTCGTCCGGCGCGAGGTAAAGATCACGATCGATCCGATCCATGCGCAAACGTTCCGCTTCGGATCGCAATCGTGCGTCCGGCTGCCCGTCGTGCCAGCGCAGGGTCGTGCGCACTACCGGCGCTTGCGTTGCACCGATCAGTGGCCGCAGATGTTGCTCCGCATAGCCGACAAGCTCGGGCAGGTTACAGTCGAACCTGAACCCCGCGCCGGCGAGAGCACCTGTGATCGTCGTTTGATCCATCCCCGAGTCTTCCTAGCCGCTCATGCCGCCCAGCGCCGCAGGGTGCTGAGAACTGCGCCCGATGCAACGATCGCCGCGCCGCACCGGCCCGCGAACAAAATGAGATCGCTCAACCCGCCGAGGAGCTGCGCCAGCGGCGGGCTCTCGTCAACCTTTTTTCTCGCACAACACCATCCAGGTCGACGGACGGTTTCCGGGAATCTGCTCCAAGCCCTCGATGAGGAAGCGCGCAACACTGCCAAGTCGAAAGCGCAAGCGGTTGATGCGCTGCTGCAATGGAAAGTGCTTCAACATGCCTTCGATCGCCAAGACACGAAACCCAGCAGCATCCAACTCGCTCGCCAGCTCATGACGGTCGTAAAGCACGTCGTAGATCTTATACTTTTCGAGACCCTGCTTCAGGCGCGACGGATAGGACACTTGACGATTCAGCGCGTCGACCACAAACGCGCCTTTCGGCTTCAAGACCCGCTGCACCTCACGATACAAGCGTTGGCGGTCTTCGATCTGAAAGTGTCGAACGAAACGCAATGTGTACGCGACGTCGAAGGAGGCGTTGCGGAACGGCAGCACGAATGCATCGCTACGCAAGAATGACCATCGCTCCAAGTTGCCGTTCATCCGTCGGCGGGCGGTCTCCAGCATCGGTTGACTGGCGTCGACCGCGACCCCAAACGGCGCATCCCGTATTGCTGTCGTCAGACGACCCGGCCCACATGCAATCTCGAGGACAGCGTGTGGCGAACGGGCTTGGATCTGGGCGTTCAGGAATTCCACCTGGCGTCGATGCAGCAAACCATTCAGCGGCTGCGCGGTACGTCGTTGCATGTAGGCATCGACGACGGAACGGTCCTGATAGTAGCTCTTGAGACCGTCACGGCTATCGATCGGGTTCATGATGCGACTCCAACGGCAAGGCCGGGCGCCGCTGGCGAAAGGGCATCGAAGGCGCGTCGTAGTCCCTCTTTCAGATCTACTCGCGGATGCCATCCCAGAATCTGCTCAGCTCGCGAGCAATCATACCACGCGCTATCCGTCGATCGGCGGATTTGATGATATGTAATCGGCGAGCGCCGCCGTGCCAGGCCAAAGGTACGTTCGACGAACCACGCTGCGGCGGCGATCAGGCCAACCGGCAAATACAGGGGTCGCCACGCCTCCCTCGAAGCGGCGCGGTAGGCAGCCACCAGCTCTGCCTGCGTGACGTTCTCATCCACCAAGGTAAACGCCTTGCCGATCGCGCCCGGTGCCTGAAGCGACAGTGCCACTGCGTCTGCAACATTTTCTACGTACGAATACGGCATGCGATACCTTGGTCGTGCGAGCAATAGCTTGAAGCCCGCGCGCGTGAAGCTCTGCCGCGCCACCGGAGGGCGCTTTCCCGGACCGTACAGAAGACCGGGTCGCAGTACGATCACCGGCGCACCGCGATCCGCCTCCCACAACGCCAGGCGATCGGCCGCCAACTTCGAGCGGCTGTAGTGGCCGCGAGCGCTGGTTTCACGTTCATAGCTGCTGTCCTCGGTGATGGTAACTCCATCGCGCGGAACGTCGTATACGCTCAGCGAGCTGATATGCACGATACGTTTCACCCCGGCAGCGACGGCAGCGCGAATCACCCGTTTGGTGCCGCGGATGTTGGCCTCGGCAAACTCTTCCCACTTTCCGGTGGTCTCAACGCGCGCCCCGGCATGCACGACGAACTCCATATCCTTGACGGCAGCCTCGATCGCCGCGCCGTCCGCCAGATCGCCGTGAGCGGTTTCGACATCCGTCCAGGGCAAGATCCGCCCGGCCCGAACCAAGCCGCGTACGCGGTACCCATCGGCGCGCAGGCGTTCGACAATCGAGCGGCCCAGAAAGCCGCTCGCACCGGTCACGAGTACCCTCATTTCGACGCAACTCGACCAGGGCCGGGGACCATAGAAACACCGCACCGTTTCCAGATCTCTTGCAGCAGCCAGACCGCGTTGCGTCCGTCGCGGGCGCTCACCGGTGCAGGTCTGCCCTCGGAAAGGGCGCGGTAGAGCTCACGGAAGTGCAACCCCATACCGGGGAAGAAGCGTTGACGTCCCGTCACGAACTCCGCACCATTCTGCAGCGTAGCGCGAAGGAGTTGCGCGGCTTCATCCAGATTCGGCAAGACCTTACCAACGAGCTTCGGCACTTGACGTGTCTGGCGGACAATCAGCGTCATGTTATTCAGGTTCACTTCGGCGCTCATGTTACTACCATAGAGAGAGATTCGATTGGCAAACGGACGCGTGTTCGCCGAAATCGTCAAGCTTCCCAGACAACGCGTTCCGTCGATGATCGCGCGCACCTCTTCAAGGTGGCCGTTCGCATCCGATCGATGCACAACCTGGAGATCCTTTACGTCTCCCAAAAAACCGAGCAGCAAGTATACCGGGTGCGGAGCCAGATCATACAGGATGCCACCCGGGAGCGACGCCTTCCAGTGCTCCGCGCTCGGAAGATCGGCCTCACCGACGGCCGCGCCGGCGAACACTTCGACGCCAACAAGCGATCCGAGCCGACCGCTTTCAAGCAGGTGACGCGCTCGCTGAACCACCGGGTCGAACCAACGATTGTGGTCGACGGTGATCAATCGCCCGGCTATCTGCGCCGCCTGCACCATTGCGTCGGCCTCGGCAACACTGAACGCCATCGGTTTCTCGACCATCAGATGAACGCCCCGCTGCAAGAGCTCGACGGCTAGACGCGGGTGGGTTGCCGGGGGTGTAAGCAGGTGCACGACATCCGGCTGGCTGGCGGCCAGAAGCTCGTCGATCTCGGCATACGTTGGCACCTGCCAACGAGCCGTGAAGGCTTCGCGCAGCGACGCCTCAAGGTCGCAGGCACCAACAAAATCGACCTCCGGCACCTGACGTAGGTATCCGGCGTGTACGTGGGCGATTCGGCCGCACCCAAGCAGCGCGACTCGAAATCGCGTCGGTGAACTCATTTAGAAACGAGCAACGGAGGAGGGCTGTGGCTTAACCGGCTCCCGTCAAGCGGGCACACGCTGACGACTATTGCGCTGCAACTGTTTGACGTTGTGGTAGACCTCATCGCCGTAGTTGTGCACTTCCCCGGTTTGCAACACGCCGTGCACTTCGCGAATCGCGTCATCAACGGTACGCATCGGGATGAATCCCAAGCGCTCGCGGATGTGATCGAAAGAGACGCGGTAACTGCGCCGGTCTTCGATATGGTCGAAGTGTTCGACGACGGTACCCGGAATATACTGCACGACCTTTTCGGCGATCTCGCCGACCGTGAAATTCAGATGCTCACCGCCGACGTTGAAGACACCACGAGCCGCCACATCCGAGGGCGCCTCGACCGACCGCAGAAATGCTTCGGCCGCATCCTGAACGTGGATATGTGGCCGCCATTGATTCGCGCCGACGATCCGCACCCTTCCTTCGACGCTGGCACGAGCGGTAATCGTGTTCACCATCAAATCGAACCGCATACGCGGTGACAGCCCGCAAACCGTGGATAGGCGCAGGATGCACACTTCAACGTCGCCGTGCTCCTGCAGCAGCACCTCTTCCGACATGATGCGCGTTCGAGCGTACAAGGAGACCGGATTCAGATGAGAGCTTTCCGTGAGGAGCTCGCTACCGTTGGCCCCGTATACGCTGCAGGACGACGCAAATATGAGACGCTGCACGTCCGCCTCGCGGCAGGCTTCGAGCAAACAGCGCGTCGACTCGTAGTTTGTGGTCAAGGCTTCACGCGGATCGAGATCACACGCAGCGTCGCCCACTAAGGCTGCGAGAGCCACTACCGCGCGCACACCGTTCACCGCCTGAACGACATCACGGATGTGACAAATGTCGCCATAGCGGATCTCGAAGTTCGGATCGCCACGGAGCTCGGCAATTCCGTGCTCTCCGTACAGAAACTTGTCGAGGACGCGGACACGATAGCCGCGCTGCAACAGTTTCCGCACTAGATGAGAGCCAATATACCCCGCCCCTCCAGTGACCAATACGGTTTCCTTATCCATGACCCCTCCTCAATGCGATCGAGCCTCGGCCAACGCGGCCGAATTGCGCGTCTGCCCACCAAAACGCTCGGCGGCAAACGAATCGGTACTGAGCAACTCGCTCAGTGCCGGCAACATGCGACATTCGATCTCCGCCTGCGCACAGATGTCCGCGGCCTCCCGAACCGCAGTCTCTGTGAGATCAGACAAGCAGACGAATACCGTGTGCACGTTCATAGCGTTGATTGCCAGAGGCAATTCCGCCGTTCCCCCCAAGACCTTCACTCCGTGAATACGCGAGCCCCAACGTTCCTGGGACTCGTCTATGAATCCAACCGGCTGATAGCCCGCCGACGGATCTTCAATGAGGGCTCGACTGATTTGCGCTCCACCACTACCAGCGCCGACGATCAACACCCTCTCTCGGCTGTCGGCGCCCAAACGGCGGTGTCCCCTCAACCACATCCGCAAGGCCAGTCGCGTTCCCGACAGCAACAGGAAAAGCAAGGCCCAGTCGATCAAAAACACGGAGCGCGGATGCGTTTGCCATCCGATGAAATACGTCAATCCGGCCACCGCAATCGATCCAACGGTCGTCGCCTTGAACAAGACAATCAGATCCCAGATTCCAAAATACGAAGTAATGCCCTGATACACACCGAAATAGACCAGCAGCGCGGGGCGTACGAACGCAATCAGGAGGGCCGTCTGCCAGAAATAGTCCGCCTGGGGCCAGTCGCCGTCGAAACGGATTGCCGTAGCAGCGACATAGGATGACAGCCCCAGAAGGAGATCGAACAGCAACAGTGCCAGGCGCCGGCGGCGCCGCCATAGGTAGCGAGCGCGAAACGCTCCGCGGATGGTGATCCAGACGCCGTGCACCAGCAGGCGCATATCGCCCCAGAAAGTGGCGGTCTGAACGTATTCACGATCACGAGCGAGCTTGCCCGGTAAAATTTGCTCGATGTAGTATTTCTCCGTGTCTTTAAGTCCGTCCGGATACTCTTCGACTTCGTCACGCCCGAGAATCTGGCTTGGACCGACGAGGCCGGGACGCATCAATAGCACCGCGCGTTGCGCCGGCGAGTAGAACTCGACAAAATGCGGAAGCTCAGGGCGTGGACCGATCAGGCTCATTTCGCCGCGCAACACGTTGAACAGCTGGGGCAACTCGTCGACTTTCGACCAGCGCAGGAGTTTGCCGAGACGGGTGATACGCGGGTCGCGCTTGACCGTAAGGCGCGACCCCATCTTGTGCGCACCGTCGACCATTGTACGGAACTTGAAGATGTCAAACGCTTTACCATCCTGCCCCGCGCGCCGCTGCCGGAAGAATACCGGCCCCGGGGAATCCAATCTGATGAGGATCGCAACCACGAAGAAGATCGGAGAAAGACACACGACCCCGGCGAGCGCCAAGGCAAAGTCGACGGCATGCTTACCGAACACTCCGAGCGCCGTCATGGCGCGTTCCCCTGTCGCGCCGAGGTGAGCAGATACGCCGGCTGACTGCTTACGCACGTCAGCGTCGATTTGCATCTAAAATCCTCCCGAGCGTGTCCGCGACATAACCCACTTCTATATCCGACATGAGTGTGAAGAATGGGAGCGACAATATGGTTTCTGATGCCAATGAAGCAACTAAAAAATCATCGGGTCGGTAACCAAACGCATTTCGATAGAAGGAATGAAGGTGCAGGGGGATGAAGTGAACCTGACTGCCAATACCGCGATTCTTCAGCTCTTCGATCAGCCGGTCGCGGTGAATCGTAAACTGATCGGGGTCGAGACGGACCACATAAAGGTGCCAGGCGTGCTCAACCCCGGGCCGAGTCACCGGCACGCTCAGCCCCCGTATTCCGGATAGGGCGCTGTCATAAAGTGCAGCAATTTCCTGCCTCTTACGATGCAGCTCCGGGAGACGACGAAGCTGGACCAAACCCATTGCCGCCGCGATATCCGTCATATTGTACTTAAATCCCGGATACGAGACGTCGTAACGCCATGCGCCTTCGCTGCTGTAGCGCCGCCATGCATCTCGACTCATGCCGTGAAGACGGCGAGTGCGCAGCCGGTCCACCAGCTCCGAATTGGCGGTCGTCAACATTCCGCCTTCACCGGTGCAAAGGTTTTTGGTTGCATAGAAGCTGAAGGCCGTCATGTCCCCGAGCGTCCCGACCATCCTCCCGTGATACTTGGCCGGGAGGGAGTGCGCGGCATCTTCGACGACCGGAAGTTTGTGGGCGCGAGCGATTTCGAGCAGCTCCGTCATCTGGGCCGGGTGACCCGCGTAGTGGACCGGCACAATAGCCCGCGTCCGCGGCGTGATCTTACGCACGACATCCTCTGGATCGATATTGAGCGTGTCGGGTGTGCAGTCGGTCAGCACCGGCCGGCCGCCGGCATGAACGATGGTCTCCGCGGTTGCCGTGAAGGTCAAGGTACTTGTGATGACTTCATCACCTGGCTGCAACGCGAGCGCGTCTAACCCGAGATGCAAAGCGGCCGTGCACGAACTGACGGCAACCGCATGATCCGCACCGACAAAACTGGCGAACTGCTTTTCAAATTCCTCTGTCCGAGGTCCGATCGTGAGCCATCCTGAGCGGATCGTGTCAACAACGGCTCGGATCTCCTCCTCGCCGACATCAGGTCGGAAGAACGGTACAGTTCGGTTTTCCACCGCCGGGTTCTTCAGCTTCGTACCTTGCGCAAGACTCGTCACGCGTCACCCGACCTTTTCCCTATAGACATTACAGCCTGCCAACAGTCGTTTTCCAAGAAAAATCCGACTCACCAGCCGCCTTCTTCCGCAAATCGCAAAAGACCGGCCGCTTTCCTCCAAAACCCTGCGTCCTGGCCACGACGCACGCTATACCGGCGCACCAGAGCACGCACGGATGACACTCGCAGCATCGCGCCAAGCACTGGATGAAAAAACACCCTTTGTCGCAACGGCCGCTTCGAGAAGCCCATCCCGAATTTGAACTCATCGAGAGCGGTCACCGGCTCGAGCGCTTCCAGGCCAAAGGTTACTTCTCGGAGTCCCCGCCGAATCAACATTTCCTCGGTCACGGTATAAATCAGCGCGTTATTCGGATACGCACCGAGCTCGTCGGTGCAGGAACGCGCCAGCATGAATTCGACGCTATCACCGAACGCTACGGATACGAGAAACGCTGCCAAAGTGTCCCCGTTCCAGGCGCCCCACGCTTCGAATCCGGGCGTCGCCGCCGCCGCCGCCCAAAACCGATCCCAGCGCTCTCCATCGAGGACCCCATCGCGTCCTTGTCGCGCCAACGTGTCGCCATGCGCTTTGCGCCCCGCCGTCGCCAGAACGGAAAAATCAACCGCACCGACCGTACAGCGTTTCAGCCCGCGCCGCACCTTGCTCCGAACGTTGCCGCTCAAGGCCTCGAGTCCGTAGGATCGGTTGTCACAGACGATCTGATAACTCGCCATGCCCTGGCACGAAATGGGCGTGGCAAAACGTACCCCGAAGCACCGTCCCTGCCGCAACAGTGAACGCAATTCTTTCTGATCGGGCTGATACTCGAGATGTGGCGGCGCGCCCTGGAAGAAGAACCTGTTGACGTCGTACCAATGCGCCGACGGAGTCCCGATCACCCGGTGCCCGAGCGCTTCCAGAAATTTGCAGAACTCCGTTGCGTTCATCACTGGCACCGCGCCTCAATAGGCGACGGCCTCCCTGAGATCGTGCTGTTCCACCAAGCGCCGCATCACGATGGCCAACCCAACCAACCAAAACAGAATCACCAGTTGCCACAGATCGGCGAAGGCCGAGAAGAATATCAACACGACGAAGCTAACCTTGGCGCTCTTGACGATCCACAAGAGCTCGCTCAAGCCCGACCCTGCATCTCGCATTCGCCTCTCGACGAGCTGAAGATCACGCCAGGTTTGCCAAAGCAGGTACATGAACGCAGCGAAGCAAAGGATACCGCCTTCGACCAACGCAAGCAGATAGGAGCTGTGCGGTGCCGAGGTTGAGTGGGCAGGATCCTTCAGAAATCTCGCCACCTCCCAATTTCCCATGCCGACACCAAAAACCGGGCTATCCGTAAACAAGTCGAGCGCAATTTCCCACGTCCGCTGACGCCGTTCCAACGAGCCCGAGCCTTCGCCCTGCTGCGCGGCTGCGGTTCCCGGCATATTCGTAATGCGGTCCAGTGCGCGTTGCGGAACGAACTGTATCACCAGCAACATAACCAAGGCTCCAGCGATAGCGATGCTGAGCAAGCTGCGGATGTTGGTCCCTTCGTCCATCATGATCGCAATCGCACAAACGACCAGTCCCAACAGACCACTGCGCGAAGCAGTCATGAAAACGGCGAGCGCCAGCACCCCAATGGCCGGCAAAATTGCCAGCCTCAATCCCGGAATCGGCATGGAGCGCATCAGATACCAAAGACCGGCGATCGCCAGGATGGCGAACATCGCAAGCCGGTTCGGATTGTAGGCCGAAGCGATCAATGCGGCCTCGGTGACAGGCGGACATTTCGGCGCTGGGCTTGGGGTGGTCGAGTTGACAGTGGCGTTGCATTTCGTCTTCGACACGCCCACCGACAAGATCATCTGGGACGTCGGCCACCAAGCCTATCCGCACAAGATCTTGACGGGGCGCAGGGATCGCATCCGGACCATTCGTCAAGCCGGCGGCCTATCGGGTTTCACCAA
>JACQEN010000074.1 GCA_016200585.1 Deltaproteobacteria bacterium | reverse complement strand
GATCATCTCGACCGCCTTGTCGAAAACTCCCTCGCGGTCGACGACGAAGTCGTGCGTCTTCTTCATGCCGTCGAGGTGAACGTTGATCGACAGGCGCTTGTGCGGCTTCCCCTTCTTGAAGAAACGATCGAGCAAGATGCCGTTGGTGCACAGGTAGATATGGCGCTTGCGCGCGATGACGGCGTCGACCAGCTCTGGCAACTCGGGGTAGATCGTCGGCTCGCCACCGCAGATCGACACGACCGGCGCACCGCATTCGTCGACCGCTTCGAGACATTGGGCGAGGGACAGCCGGTCCTTGAGATCACCGTTGTAACGTTCGGGTGAGCAACCCAAGCACGCCAGGTTGCAGGTATGCAGCGGCTCGAGCATCAGCACGTACGGGTAGCGCTGGTTGCCACGCCACCAGTTGCGCAGCTGCCACTTCATCATGTCGGTGGTGATGTGCATGGGAAAACGCATCGAATTTCTCCGATCTTCTGGGTTGAGGCCGGGCCCTCTCGTTCCTCGTCTGCAGCCGGATCACTGCGGGGTGCGGAAAACAACTGGGGACGAGGAAGGAGGACCTACATGTGAACTATTCTCCAATGGAAGCAAACCACTGCGTAAAGAATCGCTGTAAACTGTCCTGCGCCGCATTCATCATCTTCTGCATGGCCAAGAGGTCGCCGAGCACGCTCGGATGCCTGGCCAGATAGGTCGCCAGCGCCACCGGTCTGACGGAACCGGTTTGCGGATCCATGAACTTACCGGCGTGGCGCAGCTCGGTATCGGCGGTGTCGAGAATGGCGCGGATCGCGGCAAAAGGGGTCCCGGAAGATGCTGCCGCGCTGGCCAGTGCTCCGCCTTCCATTTCGACGGCCAGGCTGTCGTGTTGCGTTGCCGCGGCTCGCTTTGTTGCCGCCGTCGCCAGCATTTGACGGCTGCACAGAATCGACCCGAGGACGGCTGGAACCGCTGCCGCCGCAGCAACGCTTTGCAACCGGCAGCGCTGGTCGACGTCGGTGCGCACGCCGCCGTTCGTCGCTTCACCGACGATGGCATCGGCAATGACGAGGTCGCCGGGCTGCAGCTGCGGCGCCAGAGCTCCGGCGCATCCCGTCGACAGAAAGAGCGAAAATCTGTTTTGCCCGGCAACGGCACGGGCCGCCGCACCGGCTTGGTCGACGCCGATACCGGTCTTCACAACCCAAACCTCGGTGCCGCGGGTTTGTGCGCGCCAGGCTTGAAAGTCGGCAATGCGCGTTCGCTCAACCTGTCGCAGCGAGCGCACAACCGGCGTACACTCCCAGCGTAGAGCGGCAAAGATCGCGATGCGTTGCACGGTGGCAACATCCTACTGAGCCTCGAGCCAAGCCGCAACGAAAGCAGCACTGCGGTTGCCGCTGAGGACGGCGCTTTCAATCGTCGCCGGCAGCTCGGTCTGTGTCCAATCGCCGGCGAGGAAGAAGTTGGCAAACGCCGTTCGTGCCACCGGCCGGCGACGCTCGACCTCGGGCGTCAGCGAAATCGTCGCGTGCTTCTCCTTGACGATCACCTGGCGCACCACAGACGCTTCGCGCGCCGGCAGGAGCAGACGTCGCAGGTCGCCGACAACGGTATCGGCAATCCTTGCCGTATCCCATTCGACGATGTCATGCGCGGCACTGATGACGGCACTGAGATACTGTCCAGACCTCCGCCCATTTGACACTCGGCGCTCCTGGTTCCAAGCTCCCGGCTGTGCCGCAGCTCCGCTCGTCAAGACATTGCGATTGAAGACGAACTGCGTGGTCGTGCCGACGCAACCGAAGAAGGTTGCCTGGGTCACGGGGCGATCGAACCAGAGGTGTACCGACACGATCGGTGAGCTGGGAAAATCGCCCGCGCCGATGAGGTCGGGCATCAGCGCCTGCAGAACACGCGGCGGCACAGCGCTGATGAAGGCCGAGGCCGCAAATCGCCGGCCGTCGCGCAGGCGTACGGCAGCAACCTGGTCATCGCGACATTCCACCTCGATCACCGCGGCGTGTGGCTCCTCCGTGCCGCCGTGTTGCTCGATGAAGCGTTTGGCGGCCGTCGTATAGAAATCGCTGAGCCCGACACGCGCGAAGACGAATTGCGAGTCGGAGCGTCTGCCGAAGAAGGCACGGGCCAACACTTCGACGAACGGTGCGGCCGCCGCACGCTCCGGGAGCTCGTTGAGCGTGGCAATCGCCACAGGATTCCAGAAGCAGGTACGCGCGTTGTCCGACTGGCCCAGACCGACGAGGACTTGTTCGACGGTCGAATGATGCAGCCGCGCATCACCGCGGCGCCGCATGGCCATGAGTCGAAGCCCGGCAACGAGAGCGCGCGCCCGTTCCCCGCGCGTCAGCAATCCATACCGGCCGATCGCGCTCGTAACATGCAACGGGCTCGGCAATCGTGGCGCCGCGATCGCGCCGCCACGCCCGTCGCCACGTTTCATTTCAACGCATAGATTCGCCTGGCGGAAGACGTCGCCGGCGGCACCGATGCGCTCCAGAAAGGCCAACGTATGGTGATAGCAACCCATCATCGCGTGCTGGCCGTTGTCGACGACTGCGCCGGTTTCATCGTCACGAAACGAATACGCACGGCCGCCGAGACGAGGTCGCGCCTCGAGAAGTGTCACCTTGATGCCACGGCTGGCGAGGTCGACGGCCGCGGCCAAACCCGCAAAGCCGCCCCCGATGACCACAACGTGAGATCGAGGACCCGAGACAGGAGACGGGCGATGGGAGGCCGGAGAGGCCAAGGTGGGTTCGAACCTCGACGCAACGATTGCGGCTGGCGACGCCACGACGCCTCTTGGCTTCATCGCTGCATGCTCCTGACTTTCGACGCCAACCTGAACGGATTGACGCCGGTCACGAGAACCGCAGCGCCAGTTGTGAGCGCCCCCAGGCGGACAGCGCGAGCCTCGCCTTTTCGTAACTCGACAGGGTGACGCGCGGGCCGAACACGTCGAAGTGACGCGCTTCAATGCGGTCGAGCAAGCGCTCGTAGATCATCCGCATGGCTTCGGCCGCAGCCAGGGAGCCGCGGTCGCCGGGGTCGAGCACGCCAGAGGCTCTCAGATAGTAGGCGCGGGCGCGCCCGCATTCGAACGCCAACAACGCTCCGAGGCGCGCTGAGTACTGGCCGCGCAGCAATTCCTCTTCCGTACAATCGAAGCGCCCGAAGTCTTCCAGGGGCAAGTAGATACGGCCACGCCGACTATCTTCCACGACGTCGCGCAGGATGTTGGTCAGTTGGAACGCCACACCCAGATCG
>JACQEN010000073.1 GCA_016200585.1 Deltaproteobacteria bacterium | reverse complement strand
GTGTAACAGACTTCGTCATATACACCTTCCCTTCCTTGGTCAGGTTCTATCGGGGAATTCTGTTTCTCGAGACGGGAAGACGCTTCTTTCATCCGGGATATCGCGAGGAGATGCATGTGATGCGCATGAATCTCCTCACCCTCAATCAAGAGTCAGCGCGGGCGAATCGAGCCTTTACGAGGTATCTTTTTTCGCCAGATCCAGCGCACTTCCTTGTGTGAGACTGATCGATGCAATATCCATGGATTAGTCCACTGATCGCGGCCATAGCTAGTCTCCTCTTAGGAATTTTCGTCTATCGGCTCGGTCCTCAGAACGCTCTACGTCGCGCTTTCATTTTTCTCGCCGTGATACTCGTTCTATGGAATCTGAACTTCTTTGCGCTCTATTCCGTCAAGGATGAGTACTTAGTAGCGCAACTCACTCGAGTTTTACGGCTGGGGGCCATCTTCTTGCCGCCGGCTATGTTCCACCTGTTTCATGCTTTGCAGAAAAGGTCCAAGGCATGGAAGGCCGCGCTGTTGGCCGACTACGGGATAGCGGTCTTGCTCGCATTCGAGAACTTCATGAACCGATTCGTCGTCGAGTTCAAGAAATTCGACTGGGGGTTCTATTCTGTCGGCGGTGAGGTCTACACGGTCTTCATGGCGTGGATGATTCTGAACTTCTGCGTCGTCGTCGCCGTTCTTGTACGTGACTATCGGATTACCACCGATCCGCGCACCAGGCTGCAGCTGCGACTTTGGATGGTCGGGACGCTCATCGCTTTGCCGTTAGGCTGTACAAATTTCCTTCCCGCTTACGGCATACCATTTTTCCCTCTTGGAAATCTTGGCAACGCTGTGTGGGCAGGGTTTGTAGCCTACGCGATCGTACGTCACAGGCTGATGGATATCGATGTGGTCGTGACCAAAGGTGTTGCGTACGCATTTGTTGCGTCCGTCTTGGTTTCACCCACGTTCTTAGTGATGCTTTGGCTACAGAAGCGATCCTTTGGGCAGATTCACGCTGAATTCTCATTTCTTCTGCTGGTAATGCTCTTGGTGGTTGGCGTCCTTTTCCCGACGTTGCGCGAGCGTGCCGAATACCGAATTGGCCGGTCGTTATTCCGTGAGAAGTTTGAGTATCGCGAAGCACTGACTGCTCTCGCTCGCAGCATCGTGACGATTCTCGATCGCGACAGGCTAATTCAGCAACTTACGGTCACTCTACAGCAAATCATGAATCTGCAGTCGCTTTCTATTGTGATGAGGGACATGAAACGCGGGGCACTTGTGGTCTGCTCTTCGGCTGGCGTGGCGCCCGCTGATCAGGAGATCTCATCATCACATCCGCTCGTTGCGGTTCTTCAAAGCCACCCGGGCTGCGTACTTCGAGATGAGATCGAGGGATCAGCGAACGCGCCGAACCACAAGGAAGTCGCATCCCTGCTTCGGCGCAATTCCTGGGAGGCTTGCATTCCACTAACTTCCGGCGTGCAGGTGATCGGGTTCATCGCTCTTGGAATTCAGCGTAACTTAGAGGCCTTTTCGGCGGTTGATCTTCAACTTCTTGAAACCCTTGGCGCTGAGGCTTCCATCGCTCTCGAGAATGCCCGTTTGTATGAAGAGCTGAAGAAGTCGCAGGATATCATTCGAAGAGCTGATCGCTTATCCGCTCTCGGGACCCTTGCTGCGGGGATAGCTCACGAAGTAAGGAACCCACTTGTATCGATCCAAACATTTTTTCAGCTAGCACCAGACCGAATCCACGATGATGAATTCGTCGAATCGTTCCTTCCTATGGCTGCAGGCGAGGTGAAGAGGATAACTACGCTCATCAATGAGTTGCTTTCCTTCGCGCGGTCTCCCTCGCGCGCCCTTGTGTCGATGGATCTTAACGAATCAGTCGACAGGGTGGTGACGCTCTTGGAACCGGAAGCGAGGAAACGAAAAGTTGCCATCGAGAAGGACCTCTCTGTTCCTTCTCCGAGAATTCGAGCTGACCCCGATCAGATGAAGCAAGTACTTATCAATTTGATATTGAACGCGCTTCAGGCGAGTTCTCCAGGCACGAGTGTCCGGGTCACCACCTTGAATCGACTTTCGTCCCGAGATTCTCGCGGTCACCAGAGCCCCATGGGTCGAGTTGAAGTATTAGACCAAGGGCCAGGCATCCCCGCCGATCAGTTAGATCACATCTTCGTACCTTTCTTTACAACCAAAGATAAGGGGACCGGCTTGGGCCTTTCAATAGTTCATCAGATTGTTTCCGAACATGGCGGCGTCATCCAAGTGAACAGCAGCTCTGGCGGGGCGCAGTTCGTTATTGATCTTCCAGTCGACGAAGGTGCAGAGGCTGAAAGTAGTGAGGAGTCGGTAGCGGTGGCTTTTGCTGAGAGTGCTTTACGACGGAAGATGGCTGGATGACCGAGGCACTCCGGAGTTCCAAAATCGTCCTGGGATTCGCGAGTGTTGTCGACAGTAGGCTGTAGCCTACGGCAGCTTCGTTTCGTCCGTACCACTTGACTTTCACGAGGCGTTTGGCGGATTGTGCTGCCTCTTATTCAGATATGACCTACAGGTTCGTTTACGTTTCGTTAGCCGTGATCGCTGGCGCAACTGATCTGTTGGCCGCCGCTACGGTACTGGCGGGAGCATTTGACCGCCAGGTGGCTCGCTCATTTGTTGCCGTTGCACTTTCGATGGCGGGTTGGTGCCTAGGAACCGCACTTCAATCCATTCCTGGCGATCCGACTGATCGACGTCTCGCGATTGACCTATTTACGGTTGGGTTTCTGGTGCTTCCGGCGGCGGCAGTGCACACGGCTACTGCCTGGACCGGCGTGCTGAACACACGTATGGGGCGAGGTTTGAATGCTGCGGCGTACGGCGTGGCCGGGTTCTTCTGTGCGGCCCACCTCCTCGGCCTCGTCTTTTCGGACTTCATCCAGTACGACTGGGGGGCGGTCAAGCACCCCGGGCCGTTATTTGTTCCCTTTGCTATCTTTGCGTACCTGAGTGTCGGCCTATCGGCATCGATATCGTTCATTTCTTTTCGTCGGACGCCTGAGGGGCAAAGACGTTTGCGGATCAAGTATTGGCTCTTGGGTCTTGGTTCTTTCTTGCCTTTAGCGTCGACTAACATTCTTGCGAATTTCGGGCATCCGCTACCGTTCCCAGTCGGCGCCCTCGGGAACGTGTTCTTGGCAGCGTTGTGGGCGTATGCCGCGATTCGTCATCGTCTAGTTGAAGTAGATTCCTTTGTGGCGCGTTGGACAGGTAGTGTTCTTCCGGGAGTAGCTTTCACCGCTCCGCTCGCAACGGCCCTGTTTTGGTTCCCTGGTTTGTCGATAGGAGTGTTTGTCTTTATAGTCGTTGTTTCGCTGGTCCTTTCTGCTGTCGTTACGATCCTTTCTTCATCCCACTTGCGTTCGTATCTCGAAGAGAGCGTCCAAGCTCTGTTTCCGGCTCGTAAGGCGGCGCGGGAGGCGATCCGGCGTTTGAGCAAGGACTTGATCCACGTATCGCAGCACGAGACCTTGGCGCAGCGCGTGACGGCGACGTTGCGGCAGGGGCTCGATGTCGTCGGCGTGGCTCTGTATCGCGTCGGCAAGAAGGGCTCGTATTGGCTTTACCATGCGGAGGGCGATACGCAGTTTCCGCGGGACGTTACCGACGCGGACATTGATCTATTGATGGATCCGTGCGACGGCGCCTGGGATGCCTGCTTGCCCATCACGCTGAACAATCAGCCGCTCGGGCTCCTGGCGTTGAGCCCCAAGTGCTCCGGCGCGGCAATCGATGATGCCGATCGGACGTTGCTGGCGGTGCTTGCGAGTCAACTGGGTGTGGCTTGGACCAACATCGACTACCTCGAAGAAATCGAACGGCAGAAGGCCGAGATTATCGAGCTGCATCATCAGGCCGAAGCCGAAAATGTCGTCCTGCGCGCCGAGGTGCGGTCGGCGTCACAGTTTCGCGAGATCGTCGGTGCCAGTGCCGCGCTTCAACATGTTCTCGAACAAGTCGCTAGCGTTGGTCCTACCGAAACCAGCGTCTTGATTACCGGCGAAACCGGAACGGGCAAGGAGCTCATCGCGCGTGCTATCCACGACATCAGCCGGCGTCACGACGGCCCGCTCATCAGTATCAATTGCCCGGCGATTCCCGCCAATCTGGCCGAGAGCGATCTCTTTGGCCACGAGCGCGGCGCCTTTACCGGGGCGATGGAGGCACATCCCGGAAAGTTCGAGCTTGCCGACGGCGGGACGGTGTTTCTGGACGAGGTCGCCGATCTTCCGCTTAGCGTTCAGGTGAAGCTGCTTCGCGTTCTCCAAGAACGCGAGATCCAACGTGTCGGCTCCAACAAACTACGCAAACTCGACATCCGCATCGTCGCCGCAACCAACCGTGACTTGCGTGAAGAGGCCGCCGCCGGCCGCTTTCGTGAGGATCTCTACTTCCGCCTCGCGGGAGTGCCGCTCCACGTCCCGGCTTTACGCGAACGCGTCGAGGATATCCCGGCCTTGGCAACGTTCTTCCTGCAGCGTGCGGCGACGCAGTATCAGAAGGAGATCGAAGGGTTCAGCCCGGAAGCCATGACTGCCCTGCTGCACTACAACTGGCCGGGGAACATCCGCGAGCTGCAGCATGTGGTTGAACGCGCCGTGCTGCTGTGCGCCGTCAATCGTATCCGTCCCGAACACCTTTCCGATCTTGCCCCGGCGCCGCGCTCCCGACCACGGTCGACCCTCAGCGCTACCTTGCGAGCCGAGAAGGTCCGGCGCGTCGAAGAAGCTCTGACTCGAGCCGGCGGCAACCAAGCCGCGGCTGCCCGTCTGCTTGGCATGTCGCGCAGCAACTTCGGCCGCTTGTTGCGTGCACTTGGTTTGAAACCCGCGTCATCGCTTCAATAACTCCCGGTGTGCTCACTTTGAGCACGTCCGCCCGCAACGTGCATGAACTGAACACGTGCGATCGGTTCCATTCTCCGGCAGTTGCGCTTGCAGCCAGGTCCGTGAGTCTTGGTGTGTCGATTGCTTCTTGGCGCTGCGCATCCGGCACAGGGACCCTGTAGGGGGCCGGATGATCGTCGATCGCAACATTGGCCGCTTCGTGCGGTTCGGGGGAGGGCATCATGTACGCGGCGAGAGGCAAGACCGGGATCAAGGATTCATTTTTGACCCGCTGGCGCAGCCGGCGGCGCGATCGTGAGGTGTGGGCACTGCGCGAAAAGACCCGCGCGCTGCTCCGCCTCAGTCGGACTGTCGCCACATCGATCGCCTGCGCCGATATCGGCGATGTGGTCGCTGCAAGCGTGCGGCAGAACTTCGCGTTGACCGGCGCGGCGCTCTACCTTCAAGATGACAACGGTCTGTTGTTGGCTGCGACCCAAGGATCCATCGCAGCGGCCGAACAATTGCCGCCGCCGTTGATTCAAAATCATGAAGCTGGTCCGGTGCCGTGGAGCACGGTGTTCCCCGACTCGGTCTGTGAGCAGCCGGAAGCGTCGTGGGCTTGCTGGCAAATCGCCGTGCCGCTGTGCGTCGACCAGCTGAACGTCGGTCTCTTGGCGCTGGGAGCGAAGGAGTCCGGCGAAATCATCGACGACGCAGAGCTCGAGCTTCTGGGGATCATCGGCGCCCATTTGACCATGGCTTTGCGTGGCGTCGACTGGGCGCGACGGTTGCAGGAAAAGGAGGCGGAAGTCGATGCGTTGTCACAGCGCCTCCATCGTGAAACCGAGGTTGTGCGCAGCGAAGCGCGCTACACCGCCGGCTTCCGGCATATCGTTGGCGTCAGTCCGGCACTGCAGTATGCCTTGCAGCTCGTCGAGAAGAGCGCCGCGACCGATGCTGCAGTGCTTATCAGCGGCGAAACGGGTACCGGCAAGGAGCTCATCGCGCGTGCGATTCACGACCTCAGCCCGCGCCGCTCCGGCCCCCTGGTAAGCGTGAACTGTCCGGCCATTCCCGCCGACCTCGCTGAAAGCGAGTTGTTCGGTCACGAACGCGGAGCTTTCACCGGAGCCGTCGACACCCGCATCGGCAAACTCGAGCTTGCCGATGGCGGCACGATCTTCCTCGACGAAGTCGCCGACCTCCCAATGGCCGTTCAGGTGAAGCTGCTCAGAGTACTGCAGGAACGAGAGATCCAGCGGGTCGGCAGCCACAAGACACGCAAGCTCGACATCCGGATCGTCGCCGCCAGCAATCGCGATCTGCGTCAGGAATCGACAGCCGGCCGCTTCCGCGAGGATCTGTACTTCCGGCTGGCGGTGCTACCCATCCAGCTTCCGGCGCTGCGCGAGCGTCTTGGGGATATTCCGATGCTCGCCACGCATTTCCTGGAGCGCGCTGCGAATGCGTACGGCAAACGTTTGCGCGGCTTCACGCCGGAAGCAGTTGCACTGCTGGAAAAATACCATTGGCCGGGGAACGTGCGCGAGCTGCACCACGTCATTGAGCGTGCCGTCTTGCTGTCTACGGGCGATCGCATTCGTCCCGATTGCTTGATCGAGCTGAGCCTGCCGTCTTCGCCGCGGTCGCTCGGTGCGTCGCTGCGCGTCGAGAAGCTGCGCCGTGTCGAAGCGGCGCTCAAGCAAACCGATGGCAATCAAGCCGCTGCGGCGCGCTTGCTGGGTATGTCGCGCAGCAACTTTGCGCGTTTACTCAAGACGCTGCGCCAGGCGGTTGCCGAAACCGCCACGGCATTGTTGTGAAACGAAGGCTTGGCTCAGCCCCGCGTACCATCGCGCTTATCCGTGCCAAGCCAACGCGATCGAGCCACCGAAGCTCCAATCGGGTGAGTCGCTGGTGATGCCGATGCCCGCGGTCGGTCGCAGGATCAGATCCAGACTGTCGAGCGGGAACATTACGTCGATGCCCGGTTCAAAGGCGAGGGTATGGATTGTGGGACGGAGGTCGAACGACTCGGCGAGGAGCTCGGCTCGCGCTGCAACCACGCCAGCGAACGGAATCCACAAGCCGCCGCCGTAGAGATACGAATCGGGCGGAATCGTCTCGCCGTACACCTGATCGGCGCCGACATAGGTGTTGTATCCGAAATGGGCGCGCAGGTCGGCTGGTCCGAGATGGAGGCCGGCGGAAGCGAAAGGCAGCAAACCGACCTTGCCCGTCCCGAGCCCGCGGTTTTCGTCACCCGTCGGAAGCTGAAGCTCGAGACCCAAGCCGGCGTCGACCCAATCGTTGTGCAGCGGCGTCCAGCGTCCGTAGAGTTGCAGGTCACCGATTCCATCCTCGTCGCCGCTGAAGATTCCGGCATCGTAGCTCAAGAAGCGATACGGAAGGAAACCGCCAATCTCTCCGTATTTCCCACCGTAGGCCAGACGTAGCCCCGTGGTTACGAAATCTGCGGTGCCGCTTGCGCCGCCGCTTACGGATACGCCGTGGAGAGTCGTTGCGCCGGCCTCGACCCAGAGACCGTCGGCGTTCTCAGGGTCCAGCTCAAAGCGATCAAAGCTGCGTAGTGGCACTCTGTGGTCCTGTGCGTTCGCCGTCGGGACCGCTGCAACTGCCCAGAACCCAACGGCACCGAATAGAAGTAGACTCTTGATCATTGCTCCTCCCTCGTGGCTGCGAAAGTTTGCCCACGTTGGCGCAAGTCCGAGGCCAGCCCACGTGCTGTAGGGAACACCACCCACACCTTAAGGATCGTGTTCAGTTTGAGCCCAGGGTGGTACTCCGAGTGAGTACGGTATCCCGCCGATTTCATCTGTTGGGACCCTTAAGCGGACTCCGGCGGAGGCGCCCGGCTACCCATTCCCGGGAGGCATCTCGCATGTCATCTTGCATATGAAGAGCGGAGTTCTGTCGGAAATGCGTCGCTCAGGTATAGGTTCGCCGCCTTCCCCGTCTCGAACGGTGCATTGTGAAACCCCGATCTGCGACTTCGGCTTTGGCTTGCGTCTTGCGGCCGCGTCTGTCGCCTTGGTCTGTCTACGTCGAGACATGGGTGGTGTGAGCGATGAGCCTGATAGGAATCGAGCCGGGGCGTGAACCCATTCGCCAGGAAATCTTGGGGCTGACGTCTGACCTGCGCAACGCCGTGGAGCGTCTCGACGGCGCCGGGCCGCTTGAAACGGCATTCGATGACTTGACGACCACGACGGCGGCGCTGGCGCGCACGACCTCAAGGCTCGGGCACGCGGTGTTGGTGCGCTGGAGCGAAGTGCTCGACCGGGTTTCGTTGCTCGGTCGGACGATCCACCAGTCGGCACGGCCGGGAACGCGCGATCTCCTGTCGGGCCTGGTCGACGCCGTGGGAACCGTCGAGCGCGCTTTCGACGCCTGCCTCGACGGTGAACCTGAATCGCGTTTCGAGCGTCTCGACGCGTCGCTCCGGGCTACGATTCCGGAAGCCTGGCGATCGTACGTCGATCTTGAAGGAGACGCGTTCCGGCAGCGATTGGCAACGCTGCTTCCGCCACCCGCTGCCGCTCGCGAAACGACAACGGTTGCGCAGCCCGCGGAGTCTGACGACGCGGCCTTCCAACGCGAGCTTTTCGACGCCTTCATGACCGAAGTGAGTGAAGCCTTTGAACGTTGCGAGGAGCTGCTCGTCACCCTCGAAAAAGCTCCGAACGATCACGAGGTGATCAACGCATTGTTCCGTGAGTTTCATACTCTCAAAGGTGCCGCCGCGGCGGTCGAGCTGGGCGCTGCCTCCGAGCAGCTGCATCACGGCGAGTCGCTGCTGCAGTCGGTGCGCGACGGCGACGTCGAATTGTCGAGCACAGCGCTCGTCGATTTCCTGTTGCAGCTGGAGGACTCGGTCAAGGCACTCATCGATCGGGCCTGTGGGCGAGACGTGTCGGCAGAGAAGATTCTCGACGACGTGCCGGAACGAATTACGCGCTTGATCCAGGGCGATGAGGCAGCGGCGGAAAGACCTGTCGAACGCGTTGCCGGCGTCTCGCGAAGCGAGGTGCCAAGCCGGATTCCCAGCGCGGCGGCGCAACCGACTGCCGGTTTTGATCCTCTGCCGGCTTTGGCCGATTTGCGACGCAAGGTCGCGACCGGACAGATCGACCCGCAGTTGCTGCAAATCATCGACGCGCTCGATCAACGGGCGCAGCACTTTTCGCAGGTGGCGGCTTCGCTGCAGCAAGAGGTCGTCAACTTGCGCACGGCGCCGCTCGATGGAGTGTTTCGACGGCTGCAGCGCCCGGTGCGTGATGCGGCGCGCCATGAAGGGAAGTTCGTCGAGCTCTTGGTCAACGGCGGCGACTTGCGGGTGGATCGTACGGTTGCCGAAAAATTGGCCGGACCTCTCCTGCACCTGGTACGCAACGCCGTGGCCCACGGCATCGAAGTGCCGGCGTTGCGTGAAGCGCGTGGCAAGCCGCGCGGTGGCAACGTGCACATCGCGGCGCAACACCAGGGCGTTGAGCTCGTGGTGACGGTGTCCGACGATGGTGGCGGTCTGGACTTCGAGAGCATTCGCTCCAAAGCGCTGGCACGCGGTTGGATCGACGCGGCGAAAAAGCCCGGCCGCGACGAGCTCGCGCAGCTGGTCTTTCGGCCCGGTTTGTCGACGCGCGAGGACGTGACGGAGCTGGCGGGGCGCGGCGTCGGGATGGACGTCGTGGCGCGCGAGGTCGAAGAGCTCCACGGCCGAGTGGCAATCGAATCGCACGACGGCAAGGGCACAACAGTGCGCCTCTACGTTCCCGACGCCGCGGCGGTAGGAGCCCATGCATGAAGTGGCGCGAGCTCCTGCGCATGCCGGTTGGTGAAGCGGCCAAACAAGGCGCGGCGATTCTTTCCGAATCGCTGGCGGTCGAGATCGACGTCAACAAGCTGCTGCGTCGCAGGGTGCCGCGCGACGACCAGCAGGGAGAGTACAATCCCTCATGGTATCCAGCGGCGCCCCAGCGGCCGACGCTGGCAGCCGAGCCGGAGCATGACCATGGTTCTTGGCAGCAGACCGCGGGCGCCACGGCTTTGGCACTCAAGCCGAAGCTCGAGGCGCGTCCGCGACCACCGCAGCCGCTGACGATCGACGACTTCACCGCCGGTGATTCGATCGCCGAGGTGTATGAAGTGCGCAGCGTCATTGCGCGCAACGATTGCTTTGCCGTCTATGCGGCGCGACACCTGCAATGGAACATCGACGTCGTCATCAAGGCGCCGCAACCCAACCTGCTCAAGGAAACAAACGGACTGCAGGATCTGGTGACGGCGGCGTCGCGCTGGACGGCGCTCGGGTTTCACCCGCACATTGCCTACTGCTACCACGTTCATTTTCTCAACGACGTGCCGCTATTGATCCTGGAGAGCTTGGATGGCGGCAATTTGCGCAGCTGGCTGGGCGCCGGTCGTGCCGGGAACCTGCGCATCGCTTTGAATCTGGCGATTCAGATATGTCACGGCGTAGAGCACGCGCACTCGCGCGGGATGTATCACGGCGCGCTGACGCCCGAGAACATACTGCTCACAAAGGACGGCGCGGCGCGACTCACGGATTTCGGTATTTGGCGGCGCAAGGAGCAGCTCAACGACGGGTTCGTGGCTCCGGAGCAATGGGTCGACCCGACGGTCGATTCGCAAACCGACATCTTCGCGCTCGGAGTTTGCTTCTATGAGATGTTTTGCGGTGGCCGGCCGTACGAAGTCACGCGCGGACCGCGCCGCAATCCCCCCGAGCCGCGTCCCATCAACGGCGAACGTCCCCTGCCGGCGCGTCTGGCAGCGTTGCTCAAGAGCTGCGTCGACTGGGAGGTGCTGCGCCGGCCGGCGACGCTGGCCGATGTTCGTCGCGAGCTCTGCGAGATTCACTCCGAACACTTCAACAAGCCGAGCCCATTTGCGCAGCTTCCGGCGCCGACGTGGGACGCCGACGGGTGGAACAATCAGGGCATGGCGGCTTTGTCGCTGGGGCGCGCCGAGGAAGCGGAAGCCGCCTGGGAGAACGCCCTGGCCGCGGATCCGACGCACGCCGAGGCAACGTTCAACCTCGGCGTTACGCGCTGGCGTCGTGGCGAGATTTCGGACGAGACGGTTACGCAAAGCCTGCGCAAGTTGAAGTCGCCGCGCCCGGCGAGCGCCCAGTCGACCTATCTGCTCGGTCTCGTCTACCTGGAAAGCGGCAACACCGAATCGGCGCTGCCCTTGCTGGAAGAAGCCGGGCGACGGGAGCCAGCCGACGAAGGCGTGCAGGATGCCATCACGACGGCGCGCCGACTCCAATCCGGACGGCGACGCGTGGCGCGAGAGCTCAGCGGTCACCTGCAATTCGTTTCGGCGGTTTGCTTGAGCGCCGACGCCAACGTCGTGCTGTCGGGTAGTGACGACGACACGCTTTGTGTGTGGGACGTCACCACCGGGCGTGTTGTGCGCGTCTTGGAAGGACACGGCAAACGCGTGTCGGCGGTTTCCATGACCCCCGACGCCACCGTCGCAATTTCCGGTAGCGACGATTTCACGCTGCGCTTGTGGGATCTCAAACGCGCCAAGTGCACCAACACCATCCCATTGGTCGGCAAAGTATTCGGCGTGTCGCTGACCGCCGACGGCAAACGCGCCGTTTCCAGCTCTTCCGGAGCCGACAACTTTCTCGGCATCGACGGCACCGTGATCGATGTGTGGGATCTCGACAAGTGTCGGCCGCTGCGGCGTATCGAAGGACACAGCAGTGCGGTCAAAGCGGTTGTCATCAGTGCCGACGGCAAGCGCGTAGTGACCGGCGGCGACGATCAAATGGTACGTTTGTGGGAGGTCGGCAGCGGCACCTGTGTGCGTGCGTTCGAAGGTCATGAACACTACGTTTCCTGCGTCGCGCTCAGCGCCGACGGCAGATTCGTGGTGTCCGGCGGTTGGGATCGGACGCTGCGGTTGTGGGACATTCAGAAGGGCCGTTGTATTCGCGTGCTTTCCGGACACACCGGAATCGTTACGTCGTTGTGCCTGAGCCCCGACGGCCAGTTCGCCGTTTCCGGAGGCTGGGACGGAACGGTGCGGATCTGGAATCTCGAGGAAGGACGTTGCCTGCGTACTCTCGAAGGTCACTCGGGGATGGTCACCGGCGTGGCGATCAGTGCCGATAGCCAGACGGCGGTGTCCGGCAGTTGGGACACCATGGTGCGCCTGTGGGATTTGCCCAAGGCCGGTCCGTCGGTGTGTGCGCCGCGTCTTTCCTTGCGCGTTCCCTACGCGCAGATGCCGCCGGCCGAGCCCGACGCCGAAGATCTGCTCGCCGAGGCCGAGCACGCTTGGAATGAGCATCGCCCACACGAAGCCGCGGCGAAACTGCAGCGCTTGCGCGAGATCGGCTTTGAAGATCCCAGCGGACGTCTCCGGCAACTGGTGCGGGCGCTGGTACGCGTTGCGCCACCGGTTCGCTTGCGCGGCGCGCAGCCGACGGTAACGCTTTCGGCTCCCGACCGTGTGCTGTCGGCGAAATTGAGCGCCAACGGCCGGCGCCTGTTGACGGCGGGGCGCGATGCGCAGTTGCGGTTGTGGGATGTCGACTTGCGGCGTTGCGTGCGTGCGCTCGACGGTCACGAGGACCGCATCGCCGACGTGTGCATGGCGGCCAATGAAGCACTGGTTGTTTCTGCCGGGGCAGACGGTTCACTGCGCGTTTGGGACCTGGCCAGCGGCAGCTGCCAACGGGTGCTGCACGGCCACCGCAGCGTGGTCAGCGCCGTGGCGGTGAGCGATGACGTGCAATGCGTGTTGTCGGGCAGCTACGATCATACCCTGCGCTTGTGGGAGCTCCCCGGCGGCGAATGTGTCCGTGTGTTCAAGGGACACACGCGCCAGGTGACCGCCGTGGCTCTCGACACGCCGAACGCCTGTGCTTTCTCCGGCGGCTACGATGCGACCGTGCGGCTTTGGGATCTCCACGGCGGTACTTGCCTGCGTACGTTCGCCGGCCACACGGGAGCCATCACCGCTCTTTGCGTCGTCGATCAAGGTCGACGAGTGCTGTCGGCTGGAAGCGACGGGATGTTGCGATTGTGGGACGTCGATCGTGGAAACTGTACGCAGATGTTCGAAGGCCACAGTGCCGCAATCACCGCGGCGGCCGTGACGCCGGACGGTCGCTGGGTCTTGTCCGCCAGCATCGACGGAACAGCCCGGTTGTGGTCGATTGCCAGTGGCGCCTGCACTCACGTCGTCCATCGTGACAGCGGCGCTCTCACCGCGCTGGCTCTCAGCGGCGACGGTTGTTCCGTGATGGTTGCCGACGCCAATCAGGGCATGCATTTGATCGATCTCGACTGGGACATCGAAGTGGCCGAGCCGGCGCTCGAAGTCGGCGACCTGCGCGTCTACGGCGACCGCTGATCGCCGTTCGCAGTTTGGCCGTCTGACTGCACCCGAGGTGCGCGGCGGCGAAAAACTTCAGCAACTCGAGCCGCAGAGCTTGCACGAATCGTGCTTTCCCGCTGTCTTGTAGGCATGACTTTTGGGATGCCTATGCGAATCATCGGCTGGGTGGTCGTTGCCGGCGCTTTCCTCTCGTTGGGAGCGAACGCTCGCGGGGAGAGCTTGCGAGAGTTCTTGCAGTCGGTCGAAAGCGCAGCGACACCGACCGTACCGTTGCGGGCCGACGGTACGATCGAGATCTCAAGCGACGCCGGCAGCATACGCGATCGCATTGCTCTGGTGCTGCGGTCCCCGGGTGACATCTACATCGAGCTGCGAGACGACGGCACACGCGCGCTCATCCTCGACGACGGCAGTCGGGCTGTGCGCGCGGCCAAGGGTAGTGGAGCAGACGAGCTCGCCGGCGATGCGGTACTGGCGGGCTCGGATTTCACACGTGAAGATTTGCAGCCGTTGCGCGTGGCACGATTCAGCGACATGCGGATCTCGGACGACAGCAACGGCGAGCTGACCGCGGCGCTGTTTCCCACCAAGTCACAGTACACCTTGCTGGCGATGACGTTCGATCGCCAGAAGAAGGTGCCGATCAAGACGATCTACTACCGCGACACGTTGAACAACGCGGTCAAAATGGAACGCTTCGGGGGATACGAGCAGGTGGGCGGCAAGTGGCTGCCGGCGACGATCAGTATGGAATCCTTCCGCTTGAAGACGCACACGACGTTGACCTTGCACTGGACGGCCAACCCGCCGCTGTCGCCGGGTCTCTTCGAAGCGGATTCGCTGTCGCGGCCTTCGCAGCTGGAGTGGCCCGCGTCGGCCGTAACGATGGGGAAATAGCTGTGGCCAAGGCCCGCAGCGTCTACGCCTGCCAGGCGTGCGGCTTTCAATCGCCGCGTTGGCTCGGCCGCTGCCCCGACTGCCAAGGGTGGAATACGCTCGTCGAGGAACGTGAAAACGTTTCAGCGGAAACCCAGCGCTACGCGGTGCGCGGCGACAGCCGCGCCACGCCGATTACCGACGTACAGGCTGCCGATACGCCGCGGCGCATGTCGGGGATCGGCGAGCTCGACCGCGTTCTGGGAGGCGGCGTCGTTCCCGGATCGGTCATTCTGATCGGCGGTGATCCCGGAATTGGCAAGTCGACCCTGGTTCTTCAAGCTCTGGCAGCGTTGGCTTGTGACGGCGTCACTCTCTACGTGTCGGGTGAAGAGTCGCCGCAGCAAGTAAAGATGCGCGCCGACCGTCTGGGCACGGCGAGCTCGCAGCTGCTGGTACTCGCCGAAACGTCGCTTGAACGCATCATCGAGCAGACCAAGCTCATCGGGCCGACCGCCTTGGCGATCGATTCGATTCAGACAGTGTATACCGAGCAGCTGACTTCGGCGCCGGGCAGCATCGGTCAGGTGCGCGACAGCGCTGCGCAGCTGGTGTTGTTGGCGAAGGGGACGAACCTGCCGACGTTTCTGGTTGGCCATGTGACCAAAGAAGGCGCGTTTGCGGGGCCGCGCGTGTTGGAGCACATGGTCGACACGGTTCTCTATTTCGAAGGCGACCGCGGCCATCCGTTTCGCATTCTGCGTGCGGTGAAGAACCGCTTCGGGTCGACCAACGAGATCGGTGTCTTCGAGATGAAGGAGAATGGATTGCAGCCGGTTGCCAATCCATCGGCATTGTTTCTTGCCGAACGACCCGTCGATGTCCCCGGTTCAGCGGTGGTTGCAAGCATCGAAGGGACGCGGCCGATTCTCGTCGAGATTCAGGCCCTGGTGTCGGCGACGTCGTTCGGTACGCCGCGCCGCACCACCTTGGGTATCGACCCGAATCGTGTCGCGCTGCTGATCGCGGTGTTGGAAAAGAAAATGGGCGTGCATCTGATCGGGCAGGATGTTTTCGTCAATGTTGCCGGCGGCGTGCGGCTCGACGAACCGGCGGTCGACCTCGGGGTTATCGCCGCCGTCGCCTCGAGTTTTCTCGACAAGCCCGTCGATCCCCATACGTTGCTGATCGGCGAGGTCGGCCTGGCCGGCGAGGTGCGTGCCGTTGGTCAGGTCGAAACCCGCGTACGCGAGGCGATGAAGCTCGGGTTCACACGCTGCATCCTGCCGGAGTCGTCACGCCGTCAGCTGGCGACGTTCGACGATATGACGTTGGAGGGCGTCAGCTCGCTGGCTGAAGCCTGGGAGTTGCTTTTTTAGGCGAATTAGCCGCGTCGCGAACTCCGGCTGATAACCGAGTACGGCGAGCAGCAAAGTGTCGAGTGTCACCTCGCCAACACCAAAGAGAACCTCTCCGGGCTGTACCAAGCTGTTTCCCGTCGGCCCGCAAGGCCACGTCGCAGACCGCCGAGAAGCGCCTGCGGGAGCCTTCCTGAAGCCTAAAAATTGAGGGGAATCCTATGGAATTCAAAACCTCGGGTGGTCGTGGTCAAATTCGGCCGGAGGTTGCGGGTACGCAAGGGAAATGGTAGGTCGGGGACGCATTATCGCCGACTATGAGTCGGCAATGCAGGTGTGGTGTGGTGGTTGCATATCGAAGGGCTCGGTCAAAACGCCAGCAGCGTGGGGGGCAAATCAGCACTCGACGGGTCCAAGTGGTGAGCCACATG
>JACQEN010000072.1 GCA_016200585.1 Deltaproteobacteria bacterium | reverse complement strand
GACGGCCAGATCGATCGAGCCCGCGAAGAAGCCGAAGCATTGGAAGCCGCAAGTGTGCAGAGCTCGCAGTGCGAGCGCGAGGCGATGCAGGCCGAACGCGACATGCTCGACCTGAAGAAATGCGAGTTCATGCTCGGGCATCTGCTCGAGCCGGAGCCCGGCACCATCGTTACGGTCACCAACTTCGGCTTCTTCGTCGAGCTTGACGCCTACCCGATCGAAGGGCTCGTCCGCGCCGACAACCTCATTGACGACCGTTACTACTTCATCGAGGAAGAACGCGCCCTCAAGGGCATGCGCACGAATCGCCGCTTTCGCATCGGGGATCGCGTCCGCGTCGAAGCCACCAAGGTCGACTTGCGCCGCCGGCAGATCGATTTCGCCTTGCTCGAACGCCTCAATGAAGGCAGCGAAGCGGAAGACCAACAGCGACGGATTGGCAAGGAGCGAAAGCGTAGTGAGCCGCGCGCCAGAAGAAAACATGCGGCCGAAACGATGCGCCATAAGAAGCCGCGACAACCGCCTCCAAAACGGAAGCGACCACGATGAGCCATGCTGTTGCCTGCGACCACAGTCTGCGCGTGCGTCGCACCGCGCCAGCCTCCGTGCTAGTCCGGATGTGTCACCACAAGGATGGAGGTACACCCGTGAAGCACGCTCCCGGTTTTCTCAAGCTCGTCGACGATGCTCGTAGTCGCATTCGCGAGCTGACGGTGCAGGATGTAAAGACCATGCTCGACCGCGGCGACAACTTCGAGCTGATCGATGTGCGCGAGGAAAGCGAGTGGGGACGCGGTCGCCTGCCGCGCGCCAAGCACCTGTCGAAGGGCATCATCGAGCGCGACATCGAAGCGGCCTATGCGGATGCCTCAACCAAACTGGTGCTGTACTGTGGCGGCGGCTACCGCTCGGCGCTTGCAGCCGACAATCTGCAAAAGATGGGGTACACCAACGTCTACTCGATGGACGGCGGCTGGCGCGGGTGGACGGAAGCGGGCCTGCCGACGGAATGAAGGAAGTCTACGACTCCCGTCCCCCGTCTCCCGTCTCCCGACTTTCTACGATCTGATCGATCCGTCGCAGCTCGCGCGGCAGCGGAAAGTTCACGTGCTCCTCGACGGTCTCCAGATTGCGGACCGCGGTGAACCCGAGCTGCTGCAAGCGCGCGATCGTTTGCTGCACCAGCACCTCGGGTGTCGACGCGCCGGAGGTCACGCCGACACATTGCGCCGTCGCCACGCAGGCGGGGTCGACACCTTCAAAGCTCTCGATCAGGTGTGCACCGGCGCCTTCGTTGCGTGCGACCTCGACCAGGCGATTGGCATTGCTCGACGTTGGCGAGCCGATGACGAAGACGACCTCCGCCTGCCGTGCCAGCGCTTTGACCGCGCCCTGCCGGTTCTGCGTGGCGTAGCAGATATCATCCTTCGGCGGCGTGCGAATGTTCGGGAAGCGAGCTCGTAGCGCTTCGATGACGCCGCGCGTGTCGTCGACCGAAAGCGTCGTTTGCGTCACCACCGCCAGGTGATCGGGATCGACGACCTCGAGCTTCTCCACTTCGGCCGCGGTTTCGACCAGATACATGTGGCCCGGCGCCTGGCCCATCGTCCCTTCGACCTCGACGTGGCCGCGATGGCCGATCATCACGACTTCGTTGCCGTCGCGAACGTGGCGCAGCACCTGGAGATGAACGCGCGTCACCAACGGGCAGGTAGCGTCGATGACGCGTAGCGCGCGCGCCTTGGCTTCGTTTCGGACCGCCGGCGACACGCCATGGGCGCTGAAGATCAACAACGAACCGGCTGGAACCAGCGCCAGGTCGTCGACGAACACCGCACCCTTGGCGCGCAGGTCCTGTACCACGTGGCGGTTGTGAACGATCTCATGGCGCACGTAAACCGGCGCCCCATAACGCTCGAGCGCCAGGTTGACGATCTCTACGGCATACGAAACGCCGGCACAAAAGCCGCGCGGGCTGGCAACCAGAATGGTCCGCTGCTGCGACGACATCGCCTGCAGCGTCGCATTTCCGCGCCGGGCGGGCAAGCTACGGCCGGCTCAATCATGATCAGAGGTCATCTATCTTCCGCTCCGCCGCCCGTAGTTGTCCTCTGAAATCTGCGAAGCACGGCCCTCCAGGTTTCCGATCTCCTGAAACATTCTTCTCGCAAAAGCGGGCCCTGCCGCGAGACTCGTCGAAGCCGCCGAAGGTACGTTGATTGCTGCCAATCCACGAGGGGAGGGGTTGGTCCGCAAGACCGGGAAGTCGCATGCGGACCGCCCTGCGTCAGTTCCGATAACAAGCAACAGCCTGAGAACCGGGGAGGGGTCATGATCGTAGTTCCAACGTCGCGGCAGATCTTTTGCGGAGGGTTGATCGCGATCGCGTTACTTGCAGGCGGGGTCGCCGCAGCGACAGATTGCAACGGCGGCAGCTTCGACAGCACCTTTGCTCTGCTGCAGAAGGCCGTCTTCGAAAACCGCGGCTGCACGAGTCAAGTCTGCCACGGAGCGCCGGGCGCACCGAGCGCCGGCGGCTTGGACCTTCGACCGGAGGTTGCCTACGACAATCTGGTCGAGGTGTCGTCGACGACCGTTCCCGGCATGGAACGGATCCGACCCGGACGTCACGATGCGAGCCTGTTGTATATCAACCTCGCCGCCGCAACCGATCCGGCTCATTTCACGGCGCCGTTGCGTGCTATGCCGATCGGGCTTCCGCCGCTGAGCGTCAACGAGCTCGATGCGATGCGCCGTTGGATCGAAGCGGGTGCGCCCAAGGATGGTGTGGTTAACGGCACGGCCGATCTGCTCGACGCTTGTCTGCCACCGCCGAAACCGCTGTCGATCAAACCTCTGCCGCCACCGCCGGCCGGCACAGGTGTCCAATTGCGGATGCCACAGGTCGACCTGCGGCCGCAGCACGAGCAAGAAGTCTGCTTCGCGATGTACTACGACATCACCGATCAGGTGCCGCCGCAGTTCCGCTCGTCCGACGGCAAGAATTTCATCTACAAGGCCAGCGAAGTGCGGCAAGACCCTCAGAGCCATCACCTGATCGTGTCGGCCTACACCGGTGAAGCAGCTCCTGACGATCCGGCCTGGGGAACATTTCGCTGCCGCGGCGGCGACCACGCCGACGAGATCTGTCAGCCGACCGACCAGACATTCTGCGGCACCGGTCTTTGCGCCGCCGATCCGGTAAAGGCGCCGGCGTGCATCGGCTACGGCCCGACCGATGCACAGTCGGGAGTTGCCAACTCCGGCTTCACCGGATCGCAGGAAACGTCGACGGCGTCGACCCTTCCCTACGGCATCTATGCGCAAGCGCCGCTGAAAGGAATGCTGCTCTTCGACTCGCATGCCTTCAACTTCACCGATACGGCCGGACAGATTCGAGCCTGGTTGAACTTCGAGTTTGCACCGCCGGATGAGCAGATCACTCCCCTGGACGTCATCTTCGACACCAGCACGATCTTCAAAATGAACGTTCCGGCATTTCAAACCGAAGAGATCTGCACGATCTATTCGCTGCCACAGTATGCCAACCTGAACCAACTGAGCTCGCACGCACACCGCTGGATGAAGCGCTGGCGGACGTTCGACGGGGCGTGGACCTGCCGCGGCGGTGTCAACGACGGTCAGGCCTGCGAGCCGATGGGATACGACTTCGTCAGCCCCGACGTCTGCAAGGGAAGTCCGTGTTCGTCCGAAATCCGCCAGCACGTCGGCGACTGCGACCGTGACGGCACGGTGTCGATCGACGAGCTCATCGCCAGCGTCAACGTCGCGATGGGCAGCAGCGACGTCGCCGTCTGCAGCGAGGCCGATTCCAACAGCGACCGCAGCATCACCATCGATGAGATCTTGCGTGCGGTGAATGCAGCGTTGAACGGCATGCCGGCACCGACGCCGCGCGATCCGTTCGACAGCTTGCTGTACGTCAACTTGATCTACAACGACCCGGTGGTGCTCGAGCTGAATCCGCCGATGGTCATGTCGTCGCCCGACCCGGCGGAGCGTTCGCTGACCTACTGCGCGCTCTACGACAACGGCTACACCAATCCCAACGAGGTCAAGACGCGCGCCAACTCACCGGCACCACCCGTACCGATCCCGGGAATCGGCGGCCCCTGTCAGACACCCACCGGCTGCACCGCCGGCAAGGTCGGCTCCGCCTGCCAAGGCCACAACGAGAAACAACGCAACGCGTCGTGCGACTCGGCAGCCGGCGCCGGCGATGGTGTTTGCGATGCGTGCCCGCTGAAGGGCGGCATGACCACCGGCGATGAGATGTTCATCCTGATGGGCCAGTACTACGTGCCGGGGCAGTAGGAATGTACCGATGATCGTAGGGCGGTTGCTCGACCGCCCTACGCCGTCGCGTACAGCCGCTGCCGTTCCTCGTACGCCTTGCGCACCAGCGCGCAGTCGCGCAGGAACGGCTCGAGCTCCTTGAGCAGCAACGCTTGCGGCCCGTCGCACAACGCTTCGTCCGGCTTGGGATGAAAATCGACCAGCACCAGGTTGGCGCCGGCGATGATCCCTTGCGCCGTGGTGTGGGCGATGTCGAGGATGCCGTCGGGCGCCAGCGTCTTCTTGCCAACAGCGTGCGAGGGGTCGATACAGACGGGCAGGCGCGTCAGGCGCTTGACCACCGGTACATGGGCGAAGTCGACGAAGTTACGATGCGGGTCGCCGAGATTGGTTTTCATGCCGCGCAAGCAAAAGACGATGCGATGATTGCCGCCGGTTGCCAGGTACTCGCAGGCGTTGAGCGACTCGTCGAGCGTAATGCCCATGCCGCGTTTGAACATGACGGGAAAGTCGTGCTGCATGCCGACGGCCTTCAGCAACTCGAAATTCTGCGCGTTGCGCGTGCCGATCTGCAGCATGACCCCGGTGGCATTGCCGGATGCCTTCAAGGCCTCACGGATCTCATCGACGTGTGACTCATGCGTCACTTCCATGGCGATGATCTTGATGCTGTACTTGCCGGCAAGCTCGAAAACATACGGCAGGCAGTCTTTGCCGTGTCCTTGAAAATCGTAGGGGCTGGTGCGCGGCTTGTAGGCGCCGGCGCGCGTCGTCGTCAGCCCCACACCCTTCAAGGCGCGGAACATCTCTTCGGTGTTGCGCGGGGAGTCGACGGCGCACAGGCCGGCGAAAACGTGAAAGTTGTCTTGCGTAAAGCCCACGCCGTTGTATTCGAAGCCGACCGACTCGACCTGTCCTTCATGGCGCCCGATGGCGCGATACTTCTCGCGAATGCGGATCGCCTTTTCGACAGCCGCCATTTCTTCGAACGGCTCGAGCGGAATCGAGCTGGTCGAACCGAGAAGGTAGACTTCGGTCAGAACCCGAGTTGCGCCCTGAATCTTGCGCACCTCGGCGCGGACATTGGGATAGCGTTCGGCAACCCGGACGACTTCCGCCACCTCGGGTGATTCCGGCAGCACGTCGGCTTTCATTACAATGATCATTGATTCCTCCGCGGGCGGGGCCCGCGGATGTTCAACAAGAAAACCCGACGCCGGGCAAGGGACGCGGCAGACGATCAGTTGGCGCCGCGTAGCGGCGGCGCCAAACACGACCCGAATGAATCGGGCAAACGATCGAGGCCCTCGTCGAGCTCGACGCCGTTCGCGCCATAAATCAACCGAGCGCTGCGTAGCGGGCTACTGACCGTCAAACTGCCCCCGCCAAAGCAAGCCTGGCTCGGGTCGAAAGCAAGCGGCGTCGCGGTGCTGAGCGTCACCGGTCCGCCGAAGCCCTCACCCGAAACTCTGCCACTGATCTCGACCGTCGCCGGCACGCGATGCCAGGCTACCCTCAGATCGTCGACGTTCACGGCGAGCGCAACGGACGGATCCGCGTAAAGATCGGAAATTTGCATTTGCCCGCGCAACGTCGCGGTAATGGTGCCGGGATCGCACGTCGGATCCACCTGAAAGTCCGAAAGCTCGACCGCCGCCTGCAAGTCACCGGCGTCGATGGTCTGCTTACCGCCACTCGGCAAGGTGTAGGTCAGCAGACCGTCGATCTGCGCGCGCGCGCCACGCACACGGCAAGGCGGTGCAGCAAAGTCCACTCCTTTCAGTGTCACACCGGCATCGATCTCGCCGGTGAAGCGCGGATCACCCTGCGTATCCAGCAAGCGTGAGCTCAGAGCGAAATCGAAGCGCAGGTTCGAGGACAAGACGATGCCAGGGCACAGCCCGAGCGTGATCGCTGTCACTTGTCCGGCCAGATCGATCGCTCCACGCGTCGTACGGATTCGGCAGCCGTCGGTACGCGCCGCGATCCTGATGGTGGCGGCCATGTCGTCCGTGCAAACGCTGTCGTACGATCCGCCGAGCTCACAGGTCCCCGGCCCACCGGTAAACGTCAACGCCTGGCTGACCAGTAGCTCCAGGTACGGCAGACTTGCAGCAGCACGGGCCACAACTTGCGCATTTCCCAGCCAACGTACCGTGTCAACGGGACAGCCGTCGAACGCCAACACCACTGCCGCAATGATTTCGTCGATCGTGATGAGAGAGTTGTTGTCGGTATCGGCCGACAAGCACGACACGGGCGAAGTGCCGGCAAGTGCGGCGTTGGTGAGCGTGACGAGATCTTCGATGGTCACGCTACCCGAGCCGTCACAGTCCCCGGGACACGAAACCGCCAACGACGGCCTCGCCGGCATGACCAGAACAAACAAGAGAAGCAAAACACCACACGACGACCGGCGGGGTGTTGGTGGACACAGAGGGCACACTCGCCGCAACCGCCGGCGCCAAAACAACCCTCCGAACAGCCAGACGACGAGAGGCAAGGCACCGCCGGACCGGGCGGGCGGTTGAATGCTGCAGCCGCTATGGCGCAGCGCTCCCATTGTCGGCGTCGCGGTTGGCTGCGTAGGCGTGGGCGTCGCCGTTGGCGACGTCAGAGTTCGCTGACATGCATCGCCGACGCCATCGCCGTCGCTGTCGCGCTGATCGGTGTTGGCGACGGACGGACAGTTGTCGAACGGATCGGCGACCTGGTCGCCGTCGCTATCGGCAGCCGTAGCAACGCTGAGGTCGCCGCTGTCGTTCTCGGCGACGAAAACCTCCGTACCATTGGCCAAGAGCGGATCGCTCAAGCGTTGGAAGCCCGCTCCGGCATCTTCGCAATGCGCCGGCGCGGCGCAGTCGGCGTTGCTGCGGCAAGGTCCCTGCGATTGGTAACAGAAACCGCGTCCGACCGTACGCGTCGGCACACAGTAGGCCGACAACCCACACGACCGGCTGGCGATGGTAGTATCGCAAGTGCTGCCCAGCTTGGCGACGCATGTCCCGGGTGGCAGATAACAGGTCGCACCTGCGTCGCAGTTCGACGCGCTGGTGCAGGCCCGGCCCGTATCGCTGCAAACGCCGGTTCGTACCGCTCCGATGGTCGTCACGGCACCGGTCGGCGCCGCCGCGTCGATTCCGGCAGCCCGCGGCGGTTGTCGCGAGACGCGGCGTTGAGGCAGGTGTCGCGGCAGCACCGGCGAAGTTGCATTCGCCGGTCCGGCCTGAGCGACGACGTTGAAGGTTTGCAGAACCAGGTCGTCCGTATCGCCGTCGCCATTCAGATCCTCGCCTTGGTCGGCCTCGAAGGTGAGGAACTTCACGGTATCCTGCAACACACGGTAGGGCAGGCTCGGATCGCAGGCTTCGAGTTGGCAAGGAGTTGCGGCCTGACCGGTGTTGATGAGCCGTCGTGAACGCAGGTCGTAGACCTGCAACACGGCGTCGTTCGTGTCGCCATCGCCGTTGAGGTCGTGATTCCCTTGTGCCGCCTCGCGAGTGCGGAATGCCAGCAGAGTGTCTCCCAGCACAAAATCGTCTGCCTGAGCAAGAACAACCGAGCTTTGAGCATCGGCGTCGTAGAGTTGCAGCACGTCGTCGAGGAGATCACCGTCACCGTTGAGATCGTGCCCCTGAGCCGCTTCCGACACCAGGAAGGCCACGACACCTCCGGCGGTCTGCAGAGAGTGTCCGGCAATCCCGAGGTTGATCCAGTCGCTCGGCTGGTCGGCCGCGACGACCTCTACGACCGTATCGTCGGTATCGCCGTCACCGTTGAGGTCGGTCGCACCTTGTGCCGATTCGGAAACAGCGGCGGCGATCCAGCGGCCGGAGAATACTACTTCGTCCGCGGCGCGTCCGAGATTGAGCGCCGCCGGTGACACGCCACGACCGCCATAGAAGTGCACAATTTCATCTTTGCCGTCGCCGTCACCGTTGAGGTCGGTGCCGCTCTCCGGCACCAAGAAGGCGGCGCGACCGCCGGCAACCGCAACCCTTCCCGCTGCTGCAATCGTAGTCACCGACTCCTTCGGGTCGCGCGCATCCAGCACCTGCAATACCGTATCTTGCAGGTCGCCGTCGCGGTTGAGATCGAGGCTCTGATTTGTCGTGTCCGGAGCGGATACATACACCTGCGGGCATGCGTTTCCTGCAGGGCATGTTGGCGGGGGTGAACTCGTCAGGTTCGTTGCCGTGCTTACAAAGGCAGTCGTCCCACCGTCGCCCGACAGCGACGGTCCACTGGAAGCTCCGTCGCCATCCGCCTCGGCCATACCGACCGTGACACGGCGCGTGAACCCTGTGAGTCGGTCGTGCAGGAAGACGTCGGCACAGTTCTCGTCGGCGACGCCATCGAGATCGTTGTCGCACAGTTGATTGGTGTCACCCGGAATCAGATTTGCGGCCGTGCTCGTGAAGGCGATGTAGCGGCCGTCGTCGGAGATACCCAACACCCGATCGATCGAGGCACCGTCGGCTTGCGTGCCGTCGGATGCAACACTGACCCGTACCGTCGTGCGCGTCATCCGATCGTGGAGGAAAATGTCGAACACACCGTTGGTATCACCGGGAACCAGGTTGTTCGCGGCACTCGCGAAAGCGACGTAGCGTCCATCACCCGAAAGGGCCGCCGTCACCGATTGGTTGTTACCCTGTTCGCCGGTCGAGCTAACGCTGATCAGCTGCGGTCCTGGCAGGAAACCCACGCCGCCGGCAACCAGCCCGGCCGGCATGTCTGTCACGAAGATATCGGCACAGCTCGTCGAAGCGCTTCCGAGGTTGAGGCAGAAATTGTTGTTGTCGTTTGGAGCGACTTCGTTATCGATGCTTGCAAAGGCAAAGTAGCGCCCGTCATGAGAGAGCGCCGGAGACTCGATCAGTGTTCCGCCGGCGAGCGAGCCTGGCAAGTTGGCCACGAGGTTCCCTGAATCGCTCTCTCTTGTTCGATCATGCACCCAGGCGCGCCAGTCGGGAAAGCGAAAATCGAAACACGGCCCTCCCCCGCCGCAGCCGAGCGTCGACGACGATGACACGAACACTGTGAAGCGCCCGTCCGGGGAGACGGTGGGAAGCAAACTGTCCTGTTCGCCAACCAGGCCGTTACGGTTGATGCTCAGCAACGTCGCCGGCGATGGCTGATCGTCCAAGACTCCATTGCCGTCCGCATCGCGATCAATGCGGAACACCTGCATGTGCCCATCGGCATGGCGGGCCGACACGACGACGAACCTGCCGTCGCGAGAAACGGCCGGCCCAAGCGCGGCGGCGTTGGTGGCCACTTGAGGATGGACGACGCGAATGGCGTGCGTGCCGCTTCCTTGATCGTGTATGTACGCTGTATGGGCGCTCTCGGCACTGCGTGTTGAGTCGAGGTTCGTCGCCAGACTTTCGAAGGCAACGTGACGCCCGTCCTGCGAGAGTGCCGGCCGTTGCGAGGCGTCGTTGGCCGCACTGCCGTCGCCCGCGACGCTGGCTTGGCGGATCGTTTGTCGTGCCCCGGCAGCTTCGACTGTACGGAAGAACACCAATCCATCCGATACGACAAGGCTACGGCGATTGAGCAGCGGCGCGGCGTCGGCGGTAATCGCTCTGCCGTCGGTGAGATCGGTTGCGCCGGAGCCGTTGCTGCGCCAGACCCGCAGGATGGTATCGAACCGATCGCCGTCGCCGTTGGCATCTTCGTACCCCTGCAGGGGCTCGGCTTCGAGAAAAGCTGTGACGTCATTCTCTACTGCTACGGCCGGGGAACTGAAGGGCGGTTCCAGGATTCGGGTCGCGGCGCGGCCCAGCGTACCGGCCGTACCGATCGGTTGCTGTACCCCGGTTGAACGATCGGAGAGAAGCAGCACGTTGTCGGTGGCGTCGCCGTCGCCGTTCAGGTCTTTTCCTTCCAGGGCTTCGGGAACGACACTAACAAAGACGGAAGGCGTTTCGATCAAGCCGTCGAGCGGTACCGGATACTCGGCAGCGATGCGATAGGCGACGCAACGAGCGCCGCCGCAATCGGCGTCGGTCGAACACGCCCGGCCGTTTTGCTGGCAGACGCCGCGGCCGAAACGCGGCACGACGATCGGGCCGACGCCCTGGTCGAAACGCGTGCTGAAATCGAACAGAGGGGCGCCACACTCTCCGGCGGGACAATCGCCGTCCGACGAACACTCTGCCCCGGCCCGTTCGCCAGCCTGGCAGAGTCCAGGCCCGCAAGTCCCCGAACCGCACTCGGCTCTTTGCGTGCACGGCAAGCCGTCGTTGGTGCCGCCGCGGCACTGCTGTCGACTCGGACTGCGCCGGCGCAACTTCAGTACGGTCCGTGGGGCGTCGGCACTGCCGAACAGCGTCAGCTCATTCTCTGCTTGCGGATTGTGGCGCGGCTGAAAGATCGGCGGCAACGTGCCGCCTTCGGTCGAGTAGGACTGCAAGAAGGCCTCGCTCGGAATGCGGATGGGATCGTCACGCTCGGCAAAGGCCTGAACCGCGGAGCTAGCGCGCAGCAGGCGCGCCACCGGAACGGCTTGTCCAACCAGGATGCCGCTCCAATCCATGGGGATGAGCACATTCCCATCTGCATCGACGGTGAAGCGCATCTCGTTGGCCAGTCCGGTACAGGGCGGATTCGGCTCGCTGCACAGTGCTTGGTAGTCGTTCGGCGGCGGCAGCGCCGTGAAGTGAGCGAAGGTGGCGTCAGCAACACTGCCGCAGGTCCCGTCGAGCGCCAGAAGGTCGTCGATGCAAGCCAGCGCAGCGTTCCCGGCACAGACCTGCGACAGTGCGGCGCATGGCAGCGGCTGATCACGACGCGTCACCACGACGGCTGCCGGACCGCTCAGGGTGCGTCCGTCGCTGGCGGCACCGAGCAGCGCATCGGTATCGGGAAACTCGAAGCGGAGATGCAACGGATCGATCAGCTCCAGGGCAGCATCCCGACAGGAAGCCTGCACTCCAGCGGCGCGACAAACACTGGCTGCGGATTCGAGAGCGGAGCAATCGCCGGCAACCGACACGACATGCGGCGGGCCGGCAGGCGGGGTGAAGACTACCGAGACGACCGAGGTATTGTCGAAGCTTGCGCCGGCGTCGCAAAGCGGGCTCAGCTGCACATCGATCCGATCGCCAGGGCCGGCAAACGGGCGGTTCAAGGTCCCCGAGCGCCCGCGAAACACGTTGCTGACGCCCGGTATCTGGTTGCAGCTCGCCCGACCTACGCCGGGGTTCACGATGCCGTGCAGCAGAGCGACCAGGACGCAGAGCGTGGCGCCGCAATTTGCGGCAGCGATCGATACGGGGCGACGAAGGATTCGCATCAGCACAGCGACAACTCCCAACCCTGATAGGCAACACGAATCCAAAGGAGAAGGGCCATCTGATTGCGCACTATGCAATTCCCGTGGGAGATCGAAATTGACTGACGGTTTGGGCGCAATGCATGTGCCATCTGCGACAACTGTGCGGCCAGCCTCACAGTTGAGGCCTCTGCTGTGAAGAAGTCTGCACACCTGCCCGAGCCGCAAGCAGGACGACGGCAAGACCTACGATGAAAACGCAAACGTAGGCAAAGACATCGCCGTATTCCTTATAGAGGGTCGAAATCTGCATCGGGGTGACCGTGGCATGCAAAATCGCCGGCTGCAGCGACGGGGCACGGGTTACGATCGTACCGAAGGGGTCGACGATCGCCGAAACACCGGTCGTCGTAGCGCGGATCATCCAGGTTCGATTCTCGACGGCGCGCAGGGCGGCCATCGTCAAGTGTTGCTGCTGCCCGCGGCCGCTGCCGAGCCAGACGTCGTTCGACAGGTTGACCAGAACCTCGGCGCCGCGCGCCATACGGCGCCGAACCAGGTCGGGAAAGTCGGCTTCGAAGCAAATGACGATCGCGCTGCGGCCGAGGCGCGTCGGCAGCTCTGTATCCTCGACACCCGTAGAGAAGGCTCGCACGTTTTCAAAACGGCGCCGCAAGAACGAAAGGGTGTGCCAGGGAAAGTACTCGGTGAACGGCATCAGATGCTGCTTGTCGTAGCGCAACGGCAGCAAGCCGTCGGCATGAACGACGAAGGCCGAATTGAAATACACCGGCACCGCCGGGTCGCTGTTTTCGAAGTGTGGCGCACCGAGGATGAGCTCGGTATCGGTCTCACGCAACAAGCGTTCGATCTGAGCCTGGTATTCCGGCTCGCGAGCGATGAAGACCGGCACCGCTGCCTCAGGCCACACGATCACCCGGGCCGATCCTTGTTGCGCCGCCTGCCGCGAAAGCTCGAGGTAACTGTCCAATCCCTGGCCGTAGCTCCCCGGTTGCCAGCGCGCCCCGGCTTCGTTGTTGCCTTGAACGACTGCAACCGGCACCGCCGGTGTCGTTGGCAGAGGAGTTTGCAAACGCCAAACGCCGTAAGCCGCGAGCAGGAACGGCGACAGCAGAGCGGTGACGAGCAATGCCGGCCTCATGACGGGTGACGCGCGACGGGTGACCGGCGTTTCTTTGCTCCGGCCCTTTGATGCGTCGAGAAGAATTGCGAGCGCAGCGTTACTGAGGACGATCGCGAACGATAACAAGTAGACACCGCCGATGTCGGCCGCTTGCCGCAGCACGGGCGACGGCTGCAGCGCGTAGCCCAAGAGCATCCATGTCGATCCGACCCACACATGCGCACGCGCAAACTCGAGGGTCACCCACAGCGCCGCCAACAACACCGCTTCGAGAACACCTTCGACGCGGGCGCTCAGCCAAGCCGCACCGGCAGCGAAGAGGCCGTAATACGGCGTCCAAAACAAGATCGACGCCGCCATGCCGAAGAGGAATCCGAAGATCCACGACTGCCCGAAGTAGACACGCACCGCGTCCATGACCCATGAGGCGATGGGCCAGTGCGTCGCATGCCCCCATAGCAAGCCGCAAACGAACGCTCGCCACGGCGGCTGGCGCCGAATCACCCAGAGAAACGGCGCCAAGGCAATCCAGGACAGCCACGCCTGCTCCCACGGCGGGAAGAGCAGAGCGTGAGCCAGCGCCGAAGCGCCGAGCAGCAAGACGGTCAGCACGGCAGCTCGTCCAGCGTCGGGCGCAGGGAATAGGGCGCGCCAAAATCACACTTCATTGTCTTCGTGATCTTCGCAGCCTTCGTGCTTCAAATGTTCGGCGTTGGCTGCGTCGTGGCAGGCAACCAAACGCGCATGCAGGTTCCACCGTCCGGCATCGCGATCGCTTCGATGGTTCCGTTGTGGCCCTTGACGCTGCCGTAGGCGATGCTCAGACCGAGCCCGGTGCCCTCTCCGATCGGCTTGGTGGTAAAAAATGGCTCGAAGATTCGGCTACGAATGTGCGGATCGATGCCGCAACCGTTGTCGACCACCTCCACTTCAACCCCGGCTCGTCCGTGGCGCTCGCTGGGTTGCAAGCGAATGACCAGCGTCGGCTGCGGCCGACCTTGCAGCGCATCGAGTGCGTTGGTTAGCAAATTCATCCAAACCTGGTTGAGCTGCCCTTCACTCGCCGGAATTCTCGGCAGCGGCTGCTTTTCGAAATGGATGGCGACCTTCATTTGTTTGCAACGGTCGCTCAGCAAGCGCAGGCAACTGTCGATGCCGGCGCCGACATCCACCAACATCCGCTCGCCCTGGTCCATGCGCGCAAAGGTTCGCAGGTCTTCGACGATCTTGGCGATGCGTTCCGATCCTTCGATGCAGATGCGCAGCAACTCGGGCATCTCGCGGCGAACAAAATCGAGCCGCGTTTGTTGCCGCAAAGCCACCGCCTCGGCGCTCTGCGCTTCGCGCAGCGGCTGCTGCTCGTACCATTGCAGCATTTCGAGCACGCGCCGGTAGAAGTCCGCAATGTTGGTCAGCCCACCCTGGACGAAGCTCGCCGGGTTGTTGAGCTCGTGGGCGACGCCGGCCACGAGCTGACCCAGCGACGCCATCTTTTCCGAATGCACCAGCTGCGCTTGCGCGCTCTTGAGATCTTCATAAGCGCCGCTGAGCTCGGCAT
>JACQEN010000066.1 GCA_016200585.1 Deltaproteobacteria bacterium | reverse complement strand
ATCTTTCACCGCATGAAGCTGCGCTCGTCGCCCTGTCGGCACCAATTCCTCGACGAAAAGCTGAATTTTACGTGCTGCGTCACCGCGGTCTCGCTCTCGCCTGCTCTTTGCAAACTGTTGCGACAAACGCCAGCCGGCTGCTAATCGGCCGAATTCAGTAGGTGCGATCCGTCGTCACCGCCCGGCGGGCCGAAGGGCGGCAAAGGTGTTGCGTTTTGGCAGGTGAACCATCGATATCGATCTTGATCCCGACTCGCGATCGCGCGCCGTTGCTGCCAAGGGCTTTGGCGAGCGTCGTTGCGGCGGTGTCCGAGGTTTCCGTTGCGACCGAGATCGTCGTCATCGACAACGGTTCGAGCGATGGCACGGCCGCCCTCTTGAGCGAATGGGTGACGCGCGGCTCCAACCGCGTACGGCTCTTCATTGCCGAGCCCGGGCGCTCGCGTGCATTGAACCGGGGATTGCAAGTGCAGCGTGCGCCCCTGGTTCTGTTTACCGACGACGATGTGGACGTGGGCCGCGGTTGGGTGGGTGCGGTGCTCGACTTTTTCGACCGTCACCCGGACCACGCCGCAGCGGTCGGTCGTGTCTGTCCGATTCCCGCTGACGACAGCGAAAGCAATCGCGCGTTGATGGCCCGCTTTCCCGGCCTGCATCCGTTCTATGATGCGGGCGAAGTCGAGCGCGACGTCGTCGAAATGTACGGTTGCAACATGGCGGTGCGGCGCACCGTCTTTGACTCACTCGGCGGCTACGACGAGCGTCTCGGTGTCGGAGCAAGTGGCTTGTGCGAAGATACCGACCTGTCGCGGCGCATGCGCCAGGCTGGCATGCGCATCGGGTACATGCCCGATGCCGTCGTCTATCACGGCGTCGACCGGAACCGTCTGACGCCCGAGGCGTTTCGACAGTTCCAGGTGCGCGCCGCGCGCAGCCACTTCTTGATGGATCCGCAGCAACGTCCTGCACGGCACCGCTTGCGTCTCTTCAACGCCGTCGTTTCGTACGCGCTGTGGAGCTTGCGCGGCAGTGTGACACGACGGGCAAAAGCGTGGGGGCGCATCCTGCGCCATCGCGAGATGCTGCGTTTGTGCCGGGCGGCAAGGTGACCGACCCGATGGTCGCGCGTAAAGAGCCTCGCCTGGCCGTGATCGTTGCAACGCGCGATCGAGAACGCCAACTGGCGCACATGCTGCCGACGCTCGGCGCCGCAGCGGCTGCTCTCGGCGAACCCGTCGAGATCATCGTCGTCGACAACGGTTCGAGCGACGCTACGAGCCAGGTGCTGCATGACTGGATCGCTGTCGACAGCAACCGCCGTTACCTGCGGGTTGAGGAACGCGGCAAAGCCCGCGCTCTGAACCGCGCCCTGGCGGCGACCGCCGCCGATCTCGTGGCGTTTACCGATGACGACGTCGAGCTGCCGCCGACGTGGTTGGTCGAGCTCGTAGGGTTCTTCGATCAACACCCCGAATTCGGCGCAGCCACCGGCCGCGTCCAGATGCCGCCGTCGGTGACCGACCCCGCGCTACGCAAACGCGCGACGCTGTTCGGGACGTTACCGCTCTTCGACAAAGGGTTACAGGTCTGCGACACGCATCATTTGTACGGATGCAACATGGCTCTGCGGCGCAGCACGATCCGGCGCGTCGGCGGCTTCGACGAACGGCTGGGGCCAGGTGCCAGCGGCCTGCACGAGGACGGCGAGCTCGGACGGCGCATCTGTGAAGCCGGCTTGCGGATTGGGTACGCACCGCGCGTTTTGGTTTTCCATACGGTCGAAGCCGATCGCTTGACGCCGGAGTTCTTCCGTGCCCATCACCAGCGCGACGCGCGCAGCCGCTTTGCCATGGATCCCAACGGCCGTTGGATGGAGCCGTTGCGCCATTTGCTCGGTGCCGCACTGGTATGGAGCATATGGACGCTCGTGCCGAACCGGCGGCAATCCATGCGCGCCCGTGGACGCGTCGTGTCGCACGCCGAGCTTTTGCGCCTGCGCTGGAACCTCGCGCGCCGAGCTCACGCGGGTCGCCACGACCCGAGTCAAGGCGGCAGCAAGACGTAGTTGCGGTGTTCGCCGACGCGAAAACCGAGGACGCGGTTTTCGATCCACGACAGCGCCCGTTGTGCGGCGCGATCATGGTCGAGCCCCGAGAACGGGCCGGGTTTAACCGTCCAATCTTTCGTTGCGATGCGTTCGCGCATGACCGCCGGATGCGTGCCGCGAAACGGCCGCACGCCATGCAGTTGGCCGAAGTCGAACACCGCGTCGCGATCACGAAACTCGGCGTCGGCGGCGTCGGGTCCGGCATGCAATGTCTTGAAGGCGTGCGTCTTGCGCGTCATCTGCCGCGGCGGTCGCACCCAGCCGTAGTGAAATATGCGTGCTCCGGCGGGGACGACGTGGATCTTCCGGGTGTGACGGCGAAACCCCTGTGCGCTCTTCCACGAACGGATGTCGAGCCCGTTGCGCACGATCCGCACTTCGCGGCGATACCAGCTGTGGTTGAATTGGTAGAGCCCGTAGTCGGCGAAGAAATGCAGGTACTCAAACAACAGGCCTTCGACGCGCGGGTCGTCGCGGTAGGTTTGCATACGCTGCACCAGCGGTTCGAGATCGTCTTCGTGTACGACCTCGTCGGCTTGGACGTAGAAGCACCAGTCGCCGCTGCACGCTTTGAGCGCCACGTTGGTCTGCTGAGCGTTGCTGGCGCCATGTACGAACTGGCTGGTATCCCAAACCGTCTCGATGATCTTGATCTTCGGATCGCCGATGCTGCGCAGGAGCTCGGTCGTGCTGACGGCGTTGCGAACAAAGGTGAAGCCGCTGATGCGCATTGATTGAAGGGCTAGTACGCAGTAGGCAGTGGGCAGTAGGCAGTGGGCAGTAGGCAGTACACAGTAGGCAGTGGGCGATGGGTAGTCGAAAGCATTTCGAAGATCCCTTGGTGTCGCGAAACCGCCCTCTGCCTACTGCCTACTGCCGACTAGGTCAACGCGCCCATGACACCCGCTCGTCATATCCTCATCGTTCGCACTGACCATCTCGGCGACATGCTGCTGACGCTGCCGATGGCACGGGCGCTGAAGGCCCATGATCCAGACATTCGCATCACCGTGCTGGCGTCGTCCGCCAATGCGGTAGCGGCGGCGCATCATCGCGACGTCGACGCAGTGGTCGTCGATGCGCATGAGGCCAAGGGCAGCGGGTTACGCGGGCTGTGGCGCTTGGTGCGGCAGCTGCGCGAAGTGCGCTGCGATGCGGCGGTGGTTGTGCACCCGACGCCGCGTTTGGCGCTGGCGCTGTGGCTGGCGCGCGTCCCGGTGCGCGTCGGCACGGCCTACCGGGCCTATTCGTTTTTGTTCAACCGTCGCGTACGGCAACACCGGCGGCGACCGCCGCAGCGCCACGAGGGCGAGTACAACGTCGAGCTTCTGCAGCCGCTCGGGGTGTACGCGGCAAGCGCGCCGATTGTGCCGCTGCATTGGCAGGTCGATGTCGCGGAGGCCGAGTCGACACGCGCCATCCTCGCCGAGTTGGGAGTCTCCGACCAAACGCGGCTGGTCGTGCTTCATCCGGGTAGTGCCGGGTCGGCGATGAATTGGGCGCCGGAGCAATACGCGGAACTCGGCAAACGCCTGGTCGAGTGGGATTGCACTGTGGCGGTGACCGGAGGCCCGCAAGAGACATCGCTCACCGCCAGGGTGGTTGCCGAGATCGGTGTCGGGGCGGTCGATCTGGGCGGCCGCCTGACCCTGCCGCAGCTGGCAGCGCTCTTGCGGCGTTGCACGCTGTTCCTCGGCAGCTCGACCGGCCCGACCCACGTGGCAGCGGCCGTAGGCACGCCGGTGATTGCCCTCTACTCGCCGTTGCGCTCGCAGGCGCCGGTTCGCTGGCGGCCTCTGGGTGACGCGGTCGACATTGTGCAGCCCGCGGTCGATCTTGTGTGCCCGAAGTGTCGGCTCGAACGCTGCCCCTACTATCATTGTATGGAGCGTTTTCTCAGCGTCGATCTTGTCGAGCAGTTGGCTCGGGCGCGGCTCGACGGCGCCGCGTCGCGGTGAAAGCTGAACCTTGCGGCGGCCGGTATTTCGGCTGCAGCACTCCACCTGCTGCATTCTGCCCGCGGACGTTCGTTGACGTTTCGCATGCCCTCCGTTATGCGGCGGCGATGCGCATTCCGGCGGCTGATCTGCGTGCGCAACACGCGGGGTTGCGTGACGAGCTGATCGAAGCGTTTCGGCGTGTGCTCGATTCGTCGGCCTTCATCAATGGCGAGGACGTTGCGGCCTTCGAGCGCGAGTTCGCGGCGTTTTGCGCGGTGCCGCACGCGGTGGCCGTGGCCAACGGCACCGACGCTCTGGCTTTGGCTCTGCGCGTGGCTGGCGTCGGACCGGGTGATGCCGTGGCGCTTCCGGCCTTTACGTTTGCGGCGACGGCCGAAGCCGTCTGCCACGTCGGGGCGCGGCCAGTTCTCGTCGACGTCGATCCGCAGACGTGCAACATCGACCCGCAAGCGCTGCGCGACAGCTTGCGGCGCGAAAGGGTGCGGGCGCTGATTCCGGTCCACCTCTACGGGCAGCCGGCCGCGATGGACGATGTCGTCGCTTTGGCGCGCGAGCACGATGCGGCCACGGTCATCGAGGATGCGGCCCAGGCTCACGGTGCACGCTACCGCGGCCGCCGCGCCGGCAGCCTCGGCACGCTGGCCTGCTTCAGCTTCTATCCGACCAAGAATCTCGGAGCCCTGGGTGATGCCGGAGCCATTACCACGACCAACGCCGATCTCGCGGAGCGCTTGCGCGCGTTACGCGACCACGGCCAATCTCGGAAGTACGAGCATGCAGTCGTCGGCTTCAATTCGCGGCTCGATTCCATTCAGGCGGCAGCCTTACGGATCAAGCTGCGACACGTTGATGAGTGGAACCGTCGACGGCGTGTCATCGCGCAACGCTACCGCGACGAGCTGCGCGACGCGCGTGGAATCACGTTGCTCACGGAGCGTGCGGAATGCGAAGCGGTCTATCATCTCTTCGTCGTCCGTTGCGACGAGCGCGACAGTCTGCGCCGTTATCTCGACGAACGCGGCATTGCGACCTCGATCCACTACCCGATCCCGTTGCATGCACAGCCGGCCTTTGCCGCCATCGCCGCCGGCCGGTTTCCGCAGGCGGAGTTGTTGGCGCGTCAGGTCGTGGCGTTGCCGATGTATCCCGAGCTCAGCGAAGCATCCGTCGAAGCGGTGTGCCTGGCCGTGCGCGAGTGGTCGGCGGCGAGGCGTTCATGAGCCTGCTTTCCCCGGCGCGGCTGAATGCGATTACCCGGCGTTTCGGGCGAGCCCGCGTCTTGGTGCTCGGCGACCTAATGCTCGACGAGTTCATCTGGGGCCGGGTCGAGCGCATCTCTCCGGAGGCTCCGGTTCCGGTCGTACGCGTTACGGGTGAAACGATTCATCTGGGCGGCGCCGCGAACGTCGTGCACAACCTATGCGCGCTTGGCGCCAAGGCCACGGCGTGCGGTGTGATCGGCACCGACCGCGCCGGGCGCCGCCTGCTGGCTGAGCTCAAGAAGATCGGTGCAGGTACGGCGGGGGTGGTCCGTGCGCGCGCCGCGGTGACGATCCGTAAGACGCGCGTCGTCGCGCACCATCAGCAGGTCGTGCGCTTCGATCGCGAGCAACCGGATCATACGCGCCGCGCCGGTGCGGCGCTGATTCGCTTCCTGCAGCGTCGCGCCGGTGACTTCGACGTCATCCTGGTGTCCGACTACGGCAAGGGGGTCGTCACCGAAGAGCTGTGTGCGGCGTTGAGCGATCTGCGGCAGCGCCGCGCGGTACGTGTCGTTGTCGATCCGAAGAAGCCGAACTACGCCCACTTTCGTAACCTCACACTGGCCACGCCCAATCAATCCGAAGCCGCCGACGCCGCCGAAGTCGAAATTCGCGACGAACGTAGCCTGCGTGCCGCCGGCAAGGCCCTGATCGAACGCTGGCAGGCGGAAGCGATTCTGATCACGCGCGGCGAGCACGGGATGAGCCTGTTCAAACGCAGCGGCGGGGTGCGACACTTTCCGACGGCGGCTCGCGACGTGTTCGATGTGACCGGTGCCGGCGATACGGTCGCGGCGACCTGTGCCCTGGCGCTGGCCGCCGGCGCAAGCTTTGAAGAGGCAGCGGAGCTAGCCAACCAGGCCGCCGGCGTTGTGGTGGGAAAGGTGGGCACCGCAACCTTGACGGTTCAAGAGCTGCTTGCGTCGCTGCGCAGCCGAACGGTGCGCAACAGACGGTAGGCGCTTTTGGTGCATATGTGAACAGCGGCGTCATCAGAGCAAACTGCCTACAGCCTACTGTTGCGTGAGGAGAGTGGAACGATGCGAAGCATGACCGGTTATGGCCAGGCGGCCTTCAAGCGCGGCGGGCGTACGCTCACCGTCGAGTTGCGCGCCGTCAATCAACGATTTCTCGAAGTGAAGTTGAACATGCCGCGCGAGTACGCCGCTTCCGAAGCGGAGCTGCGCGGGATGGTCCAGGAAAACGTTGCGCGTGGCAAGGTCGACGTTTCGATTTCGCGCGGCGGTGTTGTAACCGGTGAGATCGCTGTCGAGGTGAACTTGCCGTTGGCCAAGGCCTACGTCGACGGCTGGCGCCAGCTGCAACGTTCGCTCAAGCTCAAGGGCGACGTCGATATGAGCGTTCTCCTCGGCCGCAGCGAGTTGTTGCGTGTGACCGAACGGCGCGAAAACTCCGACGACTCCGATCTCAAAGCGTTGCGCGCGACGTTGCAAAAGGCCGTGCAGGCCTTCAATCGCGACCGCGAGCGCGAGGGCAAGGCTTTGGCGAAGGACATCGCCAAGCGCGTCGACCACCTATGCGATCTACAGGCGCAGATTGCTCGCCGCGTCGAAGTCCTGGTCCCGGAGCTCGCCGCACGGCTGAAGCAACGCGTGACGGCCTTGCTCGAAGGGCGCGAGATCACCGAGGAGCGGTTGCTGCAGGAGGTGGCGCTGGTTGTCGAGCGCAGCGATGTGACCGAGGAGCTGGTGCGGCTTGCGAGCCACCTCGACGCTCTGGCGCAGCTGCCGCGCAGCCGCGAGCCGGCGGGCAAGCGTCTCGACTTCCTGCTGCAGGAGGTGCACCGCGAGTTCAATACGATTGCTTCGAAGAGCGCCGATCTCGACGTCACCAATCTCACCATCGAAGCGCGCAGCGAGATCGAGAAGCTGCGCGAGCAGGCGTCGAATGTCGAATGACCCCGCCGGCAGCGCTCTCGAAACGCCGGCTACGGGGATGTAGGCGTCCAGATTTCTGCACTCTGTTTGACGGCTTCTTCGCGCGGTGGCTCTTGCACCTAGCGACTCCAGACCCCTACTATTCACCTCATGCTGATCACGATCTCCGGTACGCCCGGTAGCGGCAAGACGACGGTGGCGCGGCTCCTCAGCCGGCGCCTCGGGGTGCCGCACGTGTATGCCGGGGACTTGTACCGCAAGGAGGCCGAGCGCCGCGGCCTGTCGCTGGAAGCGTTCAACAAGCTCACCGAGCGCGACCATTCGATCGATCGGGCGCTCGATGAGAAGATGGCGGAGTACGCGCGCCAAGGTGGAGTCGTTCTCGAGGGCCGGTTGGCGGCTTTCTTGGCACTCCAGGAAAAATCGGATGCTCTCAAGGTTTGGTTGACCGCCAGCGACGAAGTGCGCGCCGAACGAGTGTCGCAACGCGAAGGCGGCGACAAGCTGGCGCTGCTGCACGCCAACGACGCCCGCCAACGTTCTGACGCCAAGCGCTATCGCGAGATCTACGGATTCGACCTCGACGACACCTCGATCTACGATCTCAAACTCGAGAGCGATCAGCAAAGCCCGGAAGCGCTTGCCGAGTGCATCTTCCAGGCGGCGCGCCAGCGGTTCCACGATCGCGTGGAGACGGCATGAACCTCCCGGGATTGATCGAGCGCATTCGGGCCTATGACAGCGCCGCCGACATCGATCTGGTTGCCCGTGCCTACGATTTTTCCGCGGCTGTCCACAAAGGGCAGAAACGCGCCTCGGGGGAGCCCTATTTCATCCATCCGGTGGCGGTGGCCGGAATCATCGCCGATCTCAAGCTCGACGTGTCGAGCATCGCCACGGCACTTCTACACGACACGGTCGAGGATACGCTGACGACGCTCGAGGAGCTGGAGAAGAACTTTGGCGGCGAGATTGCCGAGCTGGTCGACGGCGTCACCAAGATCAGCCAGATCAGCTTCAACAGTCGCGAGGAAAAGCAGGCTGAAAATTTCCGCAAGATGGTGGTGGCAATGGCGCGCGACATACGCGTCATCCTCATCAAGTTGGCCGACCGGACGCACAACATGCGCACGCTCGATGCGCTCACTCCGGAGCGCCAGCACGACATCGCTCAGGAAACCATCGACATCTACGCGCCGTTGGCGCACCGCCTCGGCATCTATTGGATGAAGAGCGAGCTCGAAGACAACGCTCTGCGCTACCTGCGCCCCGAGGTGTATTACCAGCTGCAGCGCAACGTCGCCAAGAAGAAAGCGGAACGGGAACGCTACATCCACGAAGTCCTCACTGTGCTGTCGCGGCGGCTCGAAGAGCACGGCATCGAAGCAGAGGTCACCGGGCGACCGAAGCACTTCTACTCGAT
>JACQEN010000065.1 GCA_016200585.1 Deltaproteobacteria bacterium | reverse complement strand
GATCCCGAACTTGCTCTTCTTCATCCCGGTCGAGATGTAGGGGTGGGTCTGCGGGTCAACGTCGGGATTCACCCGCAACGCGACGCGCGCCTTCACGGCGAGCTCGCCGGCGACATGGTTCAACGAGTCCAGCTCGCCCGGCGACTCGACGTTGAACATCAGAATTCCCGCACGTAGAGCGGAAGCCATCTCCTCCGTGGTCTTTCCGACACCGGAAAAAACAATACGTGTTGGATCGGCTCCGGCCTTGAGGGCACGAAACAGCTCGCCCCCGGAAACGATGTCGAAGCCGCTGCCAACACGTGCGAAAGTCCGCAGCACCGCAAGGTTCGAGTTGGCTTTTACGGAGAAGCAGACGATGTGAGGAAGTCCCGAAAATGCTTCGTCGAAGACTTGGTAGTGGCGCCGTAGGGTTGCCAAGCTGTAGACGTACGACGGCGTCCCCACGCGCTCGGCAATGGTTCGGAGAGGTACATCTTCGGCAAACAACTCACCGTTGCGGAGTTGGAAGTGATGCATGCGGTTCCCTGCCCGTTGTTTTGTGTTCCACCGTCACTGTGTTGGACGGGCCGCTAACGTACCCATCGATCGTGAAAGATACAACCCGATAGCGGTAGGTCACGCCTAGCTCGATCGCACGATCGACGTATTGGAATCGCTTGACTTGGCGGAAGCGATCGCGGTCCGCCACCGGCAGGATACCGATGCGCTCGAATTCCGCGGTCGCTGACTTCGAACGATGAACTTCAAACCCGCCGAGGTCGCTCATCCGACTTCCGTCGACGTACGCATCAGGTCGCGCCCAAGTCAGTTGAGCTCCTTCGGGAGCATCGCTCCCGGCAAGATTGGCAATCGCTTTGGGCACAATGTCTTCCGGGGGACGTACCGGTCCGATTCGTCCGCAATCCGTCAACAGTGTGCCAAGCATGAGAGTTGCGGCAGCGGTTGTGATCATCACACGCGGCGGCAGATGCCGTGCTTGTCTGGACCAATCTCTCAAACTCCTAGACCCTTCAACTGACGATCGATATTGATGCTTGCCGTTCCACCGATCGCTCGGCGACGCTCAATCGCCGCCACACTGCTGAGCCAGGAAGTGACGTCGGCCTCAAAGCGACTTGAAAAACGACGCAGCTCAACGAGCGGGATATCTTCGAGCCCGATGTGATGTTCCAGGCAATGCCGTACGATGGCGCCAACCACGGCGTGGGCATCGCGGAACGGCACACCCTTGGTCGAAAGATAGTCCGCCAACTCGGTGGCCAGCGTGAACCCTGAGGTTGCAGCGGTGGCCAAGCGGGCTGCATTGAAGCGCAGCTTTGGCAGCATTGCGTTGAGCACTTGCAGGGAGGCTTTCAGCGTGTCGACGCTGTCGAATACGGGTTCCTTGTCTTCTTGAAGGTCGCGGTTGTAGGTAAGCGGTAGGCCCTTCAGCGTGGTCAACAACGCCATGAGATTTCCGAACAGTCGCCCGCTTTTGCCGCGTACCAGCTCGGCCACATCGGGATTCTTCTTCTGCGGCATGATCGAGCTCCCTGTAGCAAACGCATCCGGAAGGTCGACGAAATGAAATTCCTGCGAGGCCCAGAGAATCAGATCTTCGGAAAAGCGGCTCAAATGCATCCCGACGATGGCGCCCGCGGCCAGAAACTCGACGGCAAAGTCGCGGTCACCGACCGCATCCATGCTGTTCTCGCTGATGTGCTTGAATCCCAGCTTGCGCGCCACAAATGCGCGATCAATCGGAAACGTAGTTCCGGCCAGGGCACCGGACCCAAGCGGGAGTACGTCAATGCGCTTGCGCAGGTCGCGAAAGCGATCGATGTCGCGTCCAAGCATTTGCGCATAGGCAAGTAGGTGGTGAGCGAGCAACACCGGTTGTGCCGGCTGCAGGTGCGTATACCCCGGCATGGCCAGGGTACGGTTGCGCTTGGCACCGGTGGCGAAGGCGCGTTGCAATGCGTGCAGTTGCGAAACGATGGCATCCGTTTCGGCACGCAGAAACAATCGTAGGTCAACGGCGACTTGATCGTTGCGGCTGCGCGCGGTGTGCAGCTTCCCGCCGACGGCTCCGATCTTCTCGATGAGGCGGCGTTCGACTGCCATGTGGATGTCCTCATCGGTGGGCAAAGCGCGAAAACGCCCTTCGTCAAGCTCGATCCTGATCTGTTCGAGAGCGGTAATGATCCGCTTCTGTTCCGACTGTGAAATGATCCGTTGCTTCGCCAGCATTTGGCAGTGAGCGATGCTGCCGGCGATGTCGTAGGGGTAAAGGCGTTGATCGAACGGAAACGATGTAGTGAATTTCTCGACCAGGCGATCCGTAGGCTCGGCCATGCGGCCTGCCCATGCTTTGTGGCGCGCGCGCGGCATCGATTCAGTTCGAAAGCAGTGACAGGCCTCAGCGCTGGGCTCACACCAAGGCGAAGGCTCGGCCACGAGCAGCCCTCAGTAGATCCAGGCGCCCTTGCTGAAGCGAAAGATCTCAGTCACTTCGGTTGTCTCGACCGCCTTCGCTTGACTGTGGGATGCCTCCTCGACATTCGGTCCGCGCTTCTCATAGCGCACTTCAAGATAGGTGATCTTGCCGACAGGAGCGGGACCGTCGTCGTTCTTCAAAACACATTCATGCTGGTGGCTGTAGCCGACATAGCTCCCGAGCACACTGGCATGATCGTCTTCCCATTTGATCAACGAGACGTTGCGCTCTTCACGTGCCTGGAGCTTGTGCATCCATTCTTCGCAGAATGCCGGCCAGGCGCTCTTTGCATCCTCAGCGAAGGCGCGGCAGCTCAAGAGGATAAGGACGGTCAGTAAGAACAACTTCTTCATCGTGATGGACTCCCTTTCAATGTGCCAGCAACTCGACGCGCCGGTTCTCGGCGCGTCCCGCTTCGGTTTCATTTGAAGCAATTGGTTGCGTCTCGCCGCGACCGCGAACGACCATCCTCAATCCGGTAACTCCCATACGTTCGAGCTGATCACGTACTGCTACGGCACGGCGAGCCGAGAGACGTTGGTTGTACTCGGCCGTTCCCTTCGAATCGGTATGCCCCTCGACGATCACACTGATGTCCGGATTCTCTTTCAACGTGTCGGCCGCTTCGCGCAGAATCACCATGGAATCGGGGCGAATGGCAGACTTGTCGTAGTCGAAATTGATGCCCCTCAGAACTAGCTTCTTGCGCGTCGGTAGCAAGGGGGCCGGTGGAGCATTTTCAGCTGTTTCGACGGCGTGGTCGGCAACGGGCTCGCTGTGCGCTTCGGCATTCGGCATGGAGTACGACAGGCTCGACAGGAAGCGGTAGGGTTCCAAGTAGCCACTCAGTCCGAAGTCGACGCCGGCCTGCAAGCCGAGGCCGGTGGTTGCCCCGAGGCGAACTCCGCTGAAGAGCCATGTAGGGAGGGATCCATGCACCTCGTTGACCGTTCCGGTGTTGCCGCGAAACTCCTCGAGCAACTGGATGACGAAATTGTCGGAAGACCAGACCGGCACTTGCAGGCCGGTGGCAAACTCGAACGGGATCGAAAAGGTTGCGACGGATCCCGTGAATCGTCGTTGAAATTGCAGCGATTGATTCTTGCGGCTGAAGCTCCGCGGATGGTCGAAGAACAGCCCGCCGGCGTTGAGGGTCAGACGGAGCGGATCGCCAACCTCGTTCTGCCAGAGGACTTTGTCGAGGACTGCCATGACCTCGTAGGTTTCACGTCGACCGGCGCCGCTGCCGCGATCAAGGATGGCTGGGAAGCCGTCGCGCCCTGTCCCAAGCACCACCGAGCCCATGAGGGCGAAGCTCACCGGGGCGTCATCTGCTTCATTGAACAGTCGGTACTTGCCGCCGACGCGTATTCCGCCGAGATCGTCGGTGTGGCGTCGTGTTGGGTCGTCGCGTTCGAACTGGATGTACGGAATCTGGCTCGTCAGCTCGAGGTTCGGAAGCAGACCCACCCCCAGAGTGAAGCTGGTCCGCCAAAGGCCCAGGGCACTGCTGCCGTTGGAGTCACCGGCTGGGCCGTTCAAATGCACGCCCGCCGACGGGCTCCACGGCTCGAGCACGTCGGTTGTGGGAATCAGAGTGAGGCCGGTCTCGCCGCTCTCGGTCGGCGTCGCTCCGGCGCGTGAGAGCCCCACAAAGCTGCACAAGGCCGCCATCGCCGCAACTCGCAACCACCTCATACTCCAACCTCCCGGCGCCAAAGCAAAAGCCCCAACCTGGAAGACATTGCGTGCGCCGACTTCTACCGCGCACGGCGCAGTTGCACAAGAGAACCGGCCAACAAGGGCCGCCACGGTTCACCTGCCGCGAAGAGCCAGCTCCTGCTGCTGGAGGCGGTGGATTTCATCGCGCAGGCCGGCGGCACGCTCGAACTCAAGCCGGCCGGCGGCCTCGCGCATCTCTTTCTGTAGAGCGGCGACTCGTTTCGGAATCTCCGACAACGGCACGTAGGCCCCGGGCTCTTCCGCGACGATCGGCAGGTCGACGTAGTCGGCTTCAGCGACCTCCGCCCAAGGTTCGGCGATGGCCTTCCGAATTGTCTGTGGGGTGATGCCGTTTTCGGCGTTGTACTGCGCTTGGATCGCACGGCGGCGATTGGTTTCGTCGATGGCGCGGCGCATCGAGTCGGTGATCTTGTCGGCATACATGATCACCTTCCCGTCGACGTTGCGCGCCGCGCGGCCGATCGTTTGAATCAGCGACCTCTCGGAGCGCAGGTACCCCTCCTTGTCGGCGTCGAGCACCGCAACCAGCGACACTTCCGGCAGATCGAGGCCTTCGCGTAGCAAGTTGATGCCGACCAGAATATCGAACACCCCGCGCCGGAGGTCGCGAATGATTTCAACACGCTCGAGAGTTTCAATGTCGGAGTGTAGGTAGCGCACGCGCAGCCCGAGCTCCTGATAGTAGTCGGTGAGGTCCTCGGCCATCTTCTTGGTAAGCGTGGTGACGAGCACGCGGTCGCCACGGGCCAGCCGCAGGCGGATCTCTTCCAGCAGATCATCGACCTGCTGGCGCGCCGGGCGGACCTCTATTTCCGGGTCCATGAGCCCGGTCGGGCGAATCAACTGCTCGACCACGACACCGCCGGTCTTTTTGAGCTCGAAATCGCCCGGAGTCGCCGATACGTATGTCACGAAACGCGTGAGGGCCTCGAATTCCTGGAAATTGAGTGGCCGGTTGTCGAGCGCCGAGGGGAGGCGAAATCCGTATTCGACCAGGGTTTCCTTGCGGGCCCGATCCCCACGATACATGCCACCGACCTGTGGAACCGTTACGTGACTCTCGTCGATGAACATCAACCAGTCGTCGGGAAAATAGTCGAGCAAGGTCGGCGGTGGTTCGCCCGGTGCACGACCGGTGAGATGGCGCGAGTAGTTCTCGATTCCCGGGCAGAACCCCATTTCGTGCAGCAACTCGAGATCGTACAGAGTACGTTGTTCCAGACGTTGGGCCTCGAGGAGTTTGTTCTCGGCGCGTAGCTCCTGCAGGCGTTCGGAGAGCTCCTGCCGGATCGCCAGGACCGCCTGTTCCATGCGCTCGGGATGGGTGACGTAGTGGCTCGCGGGATAGATGGCGATCTTGTCCAAACGGCGCACCAACGTGCTGCGCAAGGGATCGATTTCGGAAATGTTCTCGACCGTGTCTCCGAAGAACTCGATACGAATGGCGCTGCCTTCTTCGGAGATCGGGAAGACTTCGACGACATCCCCGCGGACGCGAAACGTTCCACGGTGAAAGTCGATGTCGTTGCGCTCATACCGAATGTCCACCAGCTTGCGCAGAACCGCGTCGCGATCGGCTTCCGCGTCGCGCTCGAGAAACAGCAGCATGTCGAAGTACGCTTCCGGCGAGCCGAGACCGTAAATACAGGAGACGCTGGCGACGATCAGCACATCGTTGCGCTCGAGCAACGCTTTCGTGGCAGAGTGCCGCATCTTGTCGATTTCGTCGTTGATCGACGAATCTTTCTCGATGTAGGTGTCGCTGCTCGGGACGTATGCTTCGGGTTGGTAGTAGTCGTAGTAGCTGACGAAGTAGCGGACAGCGTTATTGGGAAAGAGCTCCTTGAATTCGTTGTAGAGCTGCGCGGCCAGAGTCTTATTCGGTGCCAACACCAGGGTCGCCTTTTGCATGCGGGCGATGACGTTGGCCATGGTGAACGTCTTGCCCGAGCCGGTGACGCCGAGCAGAACCTGATGCCGCATTCCGCCCTCGAGCCCACGCGTCAACTCTTCGATCGCCTGCGGTTGGTCGCCGCGCGGTTCGAAACCGGCAATCAGATCGAATGAACCTTCACGCGCCACGCTTCAGCCCTATAGCAGACGATCGACGACTTACGCAGACGTGCACGCGGATCTTCCGAGCGCGAGCGTCAGACCTTGGGCCAGAGAGCTTTGCATGGATGATCGTGCTTTTGATTGAGGTTGGAGTGCAACGAAAACGCGGCGCCGAGTTGAATTCAACGACGGCGTATGGCGAAGTGTCGGCGGTCATAGCAAGTTCGAAGAAGAAGGAGGGAAGTGGCATGCGTAAGATCATAGGCGTCATCGCGCTCACCGCAGCGCTCTTCGTAGCTGGGCGCGCTATCGCTGCGGAGCGCAGCTTTACCGTGGTCAACATCGAGTACGAGGGTAGCAAGGTCTGGGTTCCTGGGACGTTGGTGGTGCAAAAGGGCGACAACGTGAAGATCAAGCTGATCAACAATGTGAAGGCCGACCCAAACCAGCACGGCTACAAGATCGGCGACTTCAACATCGAAGCAGTGGTGACCCGCGGGGAGCCAAAGGAAATCACGTTCACCGCAGACAAGGCCGGCATTTTTCCCATCACCTGCCAATTGCATCCGGCGCACATCGGCGG
>JACQEN010000064.1 GCA_016200585.1 Deltaproteobacteria bacterium | reverse complement strand
CCGCGCCATCGAGCTCGTGCATGCGGCACAGAAGCCCGAGCTCATCATCGTCCTCGCCACCTGCCCGACCGTGATGATCGGCGACAACATCAAGAACGTCGCCCGTAAAGCGGCCAAAGATCTCGGCATCAATGTGGTTGCCGAGATGACCAACGGCTTGCGGCACAAATCGCCGGCCGAGGTCGTCGACAACCTCTACTCGGTCTTGTCGCGCGGCGCCAAGAGCCCCCCGCCCGAGCTCGATCGCCGGACGCGCGTCAATCTCGTCGGCATCCAACTCTCGCCACCGGAACGCGCCGAGACGGAGACGATCCTTCAGGCCATGGGCCTGACCGTCAACGTCGTGTTGAACGAATTGTCGGCGCTCGACGACTTTCTCGGGGTTGCCGGTGCCGCATGGAACATTCACCCGGGCCCCAACATGATGCTCGGCTTCGACGAGCAGTGCCAGGAAAAGTTCGGCCAGACGGTCATTGAAGTTCCGCTTCCCTTCGGCGTCGACGCGACAGACCGCTTCTATCGCCGCATCGGCACCGCCATCGGCCTCGACCCGGCGCTGGTCGAGAGCGCCATTGCCGAACGGCGCCGGCCGGCCGCCACGGCACTCGCAGAATTTCGTCCGCGGCTGCATGAGCGCATTCGCCATGACAAGCAGCGCGCCCCCCGTTGTGCGTTCAACATCGGCTCGGTTCGCAGCTTCGATCTGCGACGCCTCGCTCTCGAAGAGATGGGCGAGCTACCCTTCTTCGAAGAGCTCGGCTTCGACTGCAAGCTGTTCATTCAGGGTCCGCAGGACGACGCCAATCGGCAACGAACCGCGGGCGTGTTGGCGGAGATCGGGATGAAGCAGCCCTTCGCCATCTTCCCCGATCCCGGCGGTCTGGCGAAGCACCTGCAACCGGGCGAGTTCGACGTCTTCTTCGGGATCGACTTCCTCGCCGACCAGCTTTCGAAGGTGAACCTGCCGCTGCTCGACAAATCGCTGATGGCCGTTGGATACGACGCCGTACCGCACAACCTCGAGCGGCTCGATGCCGCCGTGTTCCAGACCTTTTACCGACAATTCGCGCCGGCGCCGCCACGGCCGGAAATCGAGATCGCCCAATGTTCGAGAAGCTGACGCTCGACGATCTGGTGATCCGGTCGTCGAGTCACACCTCGTTTTTCGGCGTCTACCTGGCGACGCACGCCATCGCCGACGGGCTCTGCATGTGCCACGCTTCGGTTGGCTGCAAGGTGAAAACACAACAGCACCTGGCGGTTCACGACGGCATGCGGGATGCGCATTCGCGCATGCGTTACTCGCAGTTCATCGACGAAGACCTGATCGACGGCTCCACCGCACAGCTCGAAGAAGAGATCGTCGCCTGGCACCGACGGCAAAAGCCGGGGATCGTCGTCATCGACGGGTCGACGCCGATCAGCTTACAGGCCCAATCGATGGCCGGCGTCATCCAGCGCGCGGAGGCAGCCACCGGCGCGCACGTCGTGCACGTGGCGGCGCGCAACTACGAATCGGACTACTTCGGCGGTTACGCCGACACCATCGGAACGATCCTGCGCCGACTGGAATGGCAACAAGGCGAGCGCCGCACGGACGAGGTCAGCGTGATCGGCAACCTCTTCGACCGCTATGAAGCCGATCAGTTCGGCAACGTCGCTGAATTGCGCCGCCTGCTCTTGCGGCTGGGATTCAAGGCCCGCGCCGTCTTCCTGAGCGGCGGCCATTATGCCGAGCTGAAGGAAGCCGTCCACGCCCGCTCGCACATCGTCCTGCCACACGCCGCATCGCAGTCAAAAGTCCTACAAGGTCTGCAACTCGACTACTGTGAAGCCGGACTACCGATGTCGCTTGCCGGCACCAAGGCGTGGCTGCGAGGCGTCGCCAAGCACCTCGGCGTCGAACAACGCGGCAACGTTCTCATCGAAAGTGAAATGACCAAGCTGAAGCCGGCGGCCGAATTGGCGCGGCGACAGCTTTCCGGAAGACGTTTCGCGGTGTTTGCCGAGGCACCGCGCGCCGCCGGCCTGACGGCGACGTTGATGGAAGTCGGCATGGTGCCGCAGCTCATCGGCACACTGCACTTCCACGGCGGCAAGACGGAGGTGGTGCGGCAGCTGCGCGCACACTACGATGTCGAGCTGCCGAACGACGTCGAATGGCTGGAGAACGCACCCCCCGCAGCGCTGGCGCAAGCTCGGCTGGGAGGCTGCGATCTGGCCTTCGGTACGACCATCGAGCGCGAGCTGCTTGCCGCGCGCTGCCCAAACTGGATCGAGTTCGGCTTTCCGTCGGAAGATCGTCACTTCATCTTCCCGGCACCGCACCTGGGATTCAATGGCGCACTGCGCCTCTGGGAGCAGGCCATGCAGGTGTTGGCGCAGGCAGGCGGTCCGCAGGTCGGGCGACGAGCCGGACGCCGCTGATTGGCGTCACGTCGGGCCTGGTCAGTCGAATCCGCGAGGAGGGTTCAGTCGCTGATGCCGCCGGTGCGCCCAGAAACGGGCGGCGCCCCGTCGCAGCAGTTCGAAACCTTCGGGGTCGTCGAGATCACCGGCTCGGTTCGCCCGGGCAGAGATTCCGCAGTCGGGAAACCAAAGAGCGTTTCCAGGAAGACGTCGAGCTCGTTGTCCTCCATCGGCTGCGGGACGTGCGTGCGCTTGTTGCTTTCGACGGCGGCCGCAAGGTCGAACCAGCTTTTTGTAAACGCATCGTCCGGCTTGTAGCGCACCACCGTCTGCCGCCGGCGTTCGGCCTCATAGACGACCTTGTTCCATTCCAAGTAGTAGACGACGTGTGTGCCGATGCGCTCGGCGAACTTCTCGATGAGATCGCGGTCGTACGCCAGGTCTTTGACATTGGCGATCAACCCGCCCATGCGGACGTCGCCTTCATTGGCATAGTTCTGGATGCCGCGCGCAATGTTGTTCGCCGCGTACAAGCTCATGAACTCACCCGAGGTGACGACGTACACTTCTTCCGCGTAGCCGGAGCGCATCGGCACCGCGAAGCCGCCGCAGACGACGTCGCCAAGGACATCATAGAAGATGTAGTCGTAGTCCTCGTCGAAGATGTTCATCTCCTCGAGCTCTTCGAACAAACGCCCAAGACCACGGCCGGCACAGCCAACACCAGGCTTCGGGCCACCGACCTCGATGCAGTCGACATTCTGGCCGCCGTCCATGACGATGTCGCTCTGCTTCAAATTGGTGCGGCCGGCGCTGAGCAGATCCATCAGGGTGACCGGAGGAAAGGTCTTGATCAGATTGCGTGACGAGTCGCGCTTCGGATCGCAGCCGACCTGCAGCACCCGGCGCCCCATCTGCGCCAGCGTCGCCGTGAGGTTGCTGACGACGGTCGACTTGCCGACTCCGCCTTTGCCGTAGAACGCCAGGGATCTGGACATTGGAGGGCGAGCTTATCGTAGACCCTTTGGGTCTGGCAAGCGTTTGCTAAGCGCCGGGGCCCGCCAGCGGCGTCAGATCTTCGGTGCCGTAACGTTTGAGATAGAGCCGCGACACCCCGGGACAGCGGCGTACGACGGCACAGCTACGGCATTGGTCGCCGAACGCCGCCTGCTCGGCCTCGATGTGGCGCATCGAGTAGACGCGATCACCGCTGGCATCGTCGAGGTAGTGCGATTCGCCGAAGGTCGAACGCCCGTAGTTCGTCGCCCGTCGATCTTGCAGGACACAATTGGGAAAGGATTCGAAGACGATGCGAATGCGTTGCTCTGCGGCAATCTCCTGAACGCGATGGATGCGTTCACGCACGTCGGCATAGCGCAGAGCCGCAATCTCCGGCCACTGCCCGCCCTTGCCGATGGTCGTCGGAAAGACGAATTTGAACGACACGGCACTTCCGAAACGCCGGTGGCCCTCGAGCAGGTAGTCTTCGAGCTGAGCGAGGTTGAGACGCGTCAGCACACAGTTCAGCATCACCTCGACTCCGACCTCGACCAGGCGCTCGACGCCGGCAACCGTCACCCGGTGCGACTCCTCACGGGTGCCGAAGATGGCGGCGCTGGTCGCCGCATCGAAGGAATGCAGCGACACGATCGCCCGCTGCAGCCCGGTTGCCACCGCCCGTTGTGCAAATCCCGGACTGGCAAACGAACCGCCGTGCGTGTTGGCGTCCCAGGTCATTCCATAGTCCTTGAGCTGCTCGACCACGGTCCAGAAGCCAGGATGAATCGTCGCTTCACCACCGGTAACGACGGCACGTTGAAAGCCAAGACTGTGCAGGAATGCAGCGCGCCGCAGCAGCTCCTCGGTCTTGTGAAAGAACAGGCCCGGCTGCCCGGTGTTGCTGCACATCGGGCAGCGGTAGTTGCATTGCTCGCCGAAGCGGAAGAGCGCGGCGCTCTTCGGCGTCACCGGCGCTTCTTCGGGAATACGCTTTTTGAAAAGTCGCGGCCGCCGCTTCGCAGCGTCCACCGGCTCTGGCAGGTTGGCATGCATCGTCGGAATCCGATCAACTATCCCATAGCCAAGGCGGATCGGCCAGAGGATAGTATCCGTTCGCACTCTCGGATTCGCAAACGAAGGAACCCGGTCCTGTCGACGTACCTGTTGAATCGCGGTAGATAGCGGCGCTGCTTTGAACATGACCTCGATTCACAAGATTCTCATCGCCAACCGCGGCGAAATCGCTCTGCGCATCATACGGACCTGCCGCGCGATGGGCATTCGGACCGCCGCGATCTACGCCGACCCCGACCGTAGCGCGCCTTTCGTTCGCGCCGCCGACGAGGCCGTGTACATCGGTCCGCCGATCACCGGTGGGTCGTTCCTCGCCATCGACAAGATCATCGCCGCCGCCAAGCACACCGGCGCCGACGCCATCCATCCGGGCTACGGCTTTCTGGCCGAGAACGCCGATTTCGCCCAGGCCTGTGCCGACGCGGGGATCGTCTTCATCGGCCCGTCGCCCGACACCATCCGGCGCATGGGCACCAAGATCGAGGCAAAGGAAATCGCTACATCGGCCGGCGTGCCGACGATCCCCGGATTCAGCGCGGTCGGTCGGCGCGACGGCGACATCGCCAAGCAGGCAAAGGCCATCGGCTACCCCGTTTTGATCAAAGCCTCGGCCGGCGGCGGCGGTAAAGGCATGCGTATCGTCCACGACGACGCCACTCTCGCCGCTGCTCTTGCCGCCGCACGGCGCGAGGCCAAGAGCGCCTTCGGCGACGAAACGTTGCTCGTCGAACGTTACGTCACTTCGCCACGCCACATCGAGATCCAGATCCTCGGCGATACACACGGCAATCTGGTCTACTGCTTCGAGCGCGAGTGCTCGATCCAACGCCGCTATCAGAAGATCATCGAAGAGGCGCCGTCGCCGGCGATGGACGACGAGCGCCGACAACGCATGGGCAATGCCGCCGTCGCCGTCGGACGCGCCATCGGTTACCACAACGCCGGTACTGTCGAGTTTGTCGCCGACCAGCAAGGCAACTTCTACTTCCTCGAAGTGAACACCCGACTTCAGGTCGAACATCCGGTCAGCGAAGAAATCACCGGCCTCGACCTGGTGCGCCTGCAGATCGAAGTCGCCCAGGGCGCCGCCCTGCCCTTCACGCAAGATGACCTGCGCATCAACGGCCACGCCATCGAGGCACGCATCTATGCCGAGGATCCGGCGAACGACTTCCTGCCTTCGACCGGCAAGATCGTCTGTTGGGAAACACCGGAGTTGCCGGGCGTGCGTTTCGACTCCGGAGTCGAGACCGGCTCCGACGTCACCATCTTCTACGATCCGATGTTGGCGAAGGTGATCGCCCACGGCGCGACACGACAGGAAGCGGCGCGCCGGCTGGCCAGCGCGCTGTCGCAGGTCCGCATCCACGGCGTACGCACCAACCTCCCCCTGCTCGGCGACATTTTGCGCCATCCGGAGTTTCTGGCCGGCAAGCTCGATACTCACTTCATCGAGCGCCACCACCTGGCCAAGCCCGAAGATCACGAGACACTCGATACCGACCGCATACACGCTCTCGCCGTCGCCCTCTGGCAGCAGGCTCGACGCCGGGCCAACGTATCGGTGCTGCGCCACATTCCTTCCGGCTGGCGCAACAGCCCGAGCCGCATGCAGGACGTTTCGTTCCATGTCGGCGACGCCCGCATCGAGGTGCAGTATCGGATCGACTCGCCGCAAAACATCGACGCCCGCATCGACGGCAACGTGCACACGGCCAGCGTGCAATCGTGGGACGACTCGCACCTGGCGCTGACCGTCGACGATGTCCAACGCTCGTTCCGCATCTTCTGCAACGGCGACCTCTTCTACGTCCATAGCCCGCTCGGGTGCACCGACCTGCAAGAGATCCCGCGCTTCCCACCGCCGGCACGCGAACAGGTCCGCGGTGGCTGCACCGCACCCATGCCTGGCAAGATCCTGGCCGTGCGCGTCGAGGCCGGGCAGAGTGTGCGCAAGGGTGATGCGTTGGCGATCCTCGAAGCAATGAAGATGGAGCACGAAGTGACCGCGCCGCACGACGGCGTGGTCAAAGAGGTACGTGTCAGCGTCGGTGAACAGGTCGAGGCGGGAGCGCTACTGGTCGT
>JACQEN010000063.1 GCA_016200585.1 Deltaproteobacteria bacterium | reverse complement strand
GCTCGACGCTGTTGGGGCCGACTGCTCGCGAGTGCACGCGCTGCAATCTACAAGCGACGGCGATGCAGTGAGTCTCTCTGACGTCGATGTTCTGGACGATGCACTGACCCGCACGGGCGCAGCACTGATAGTGGTCGACCCACTGCAAGCCTACTTGGGGGCTGACATCGACATGCACCGAGCAAACGAGACGCGACCGGTGCTCGCAGCGCTCGCACGACTGGCAGAGCGGTACAGCTGTGCTGTGCTGCTGATACGTCACTTGACCAAATCACGGAGCGACCGCGCTGCGTACCGCGGGCTCGGATCTATCGACCTAACCGCTGCCGCACGGAGCGTGTTACTCGCAGGCAGAGATCCACGTGACCAAGGCAAGCGGGCCGTCGTGCAGACTAAGAACAGCCTCACAGCGGAAGGTCCGGCGCTCGGCTACGCGATCGAACAGGACCGCTTCGTCTGGACGGGTGAGAGCGATCTGACCGCAGCCGCCTTGCTCGCAGCGGACGCCACAGAAGATGAGCGCAGCGCTCTCGACGAAGCGCGCGATTGGCTCACCGAGGCTCTGGCATCCGGGCCGCGACGGGCAAGCGAGATTCAGAGCGGCGCTCGGAACGCCACCATTAGCGATGCGACCTTGCGACGGGCACGTGTTGCGCTGGGAGTCACCAAGGAGAAGCGAGAATTTGCGGGTGGTGGCTGGTGGTGGTCGTTACGAAGGTGCTCACAAACAGAGAATGAGCACGTTCGAGCCAATACGAACGAACAGACCCAGAAAAATGCAGACACCGCCGACAATTCTACGGGTGCTGCGAAGCTGCTCAAACCAAAGATGCTCAGCGAGGCTGAGCATCTTCGAGACGATCTCGAAGAAGGGCTGATCCCATGACCAGCGCCCAGGCTCTGCTGACCGAGCTACGTAGTCGGCATATTGAGCTGATTCCCGAAGAAGGTAACGCACTGCGCTACCGCGCACCGAAGGGAACGGTGACACCAGACTTGCGGCAGGCTCTCGCTGACCACAAGGCTGAACTGCTGACGATCCTTCGCCTGCCAGTGAAGTCTATCGAACCTACCTTCGACCCCGATGCCGGCGAGCTAGCTGCCTTCAAGCTGATGGCAACGGCGATCGGTGACGTCTGGTTCGTGGCGGACGCCGAGGCTCTGGCTGACCATCCCGACATCATCCGGGCCGGCCTGCCGGTGTTTTTCTTCGACGAAGTCAACCAGATGCGCGGCAAAACTGTTGCCCAGTTGCACGCCATCGGAATGGTGAAAGGCACCTTTTCGACCGCGCGAGTGCTCCAGTGACGACCAAGAGTGGCAGGCAATGGCGCGTGTGCTGACACTGTCAGGGGCGCCGGCCGCAGTGCCGACCCTCGATGAGCTGGCGACAGACCCGGCGCGAGCAACCGGCTTGCCACGGGCGGCCGTTCAGGTCCTATTGCACCGTTGTGTCGCCGCGCAAACCGTCTTGCTCGGCGCTCTCGCCGCGTCGGAGCCTAACAAGACCGAAGCCGAGCCTGACAGGTTGCTCGACGTGGCTACGTCGGCCGCGCGGCTCGGCGTGTCGCGTGACTGGCTCTACCACCACGCACGTGAATTGCCGTTCACGGTCCGCAACGGCCGGTTGTTGCGGTTCAGCAGCCGTGGCATTGACGGTTACATCCGGACTCGACAGGGCCATTGATACAGATAGCCAGATAGCCTTTTAGACAGCTTGACGGTCACGCGCTGGCGATATAGATTGAGGGTATGAAGAAGAAGGACGCCGACGAGGCGAAGGACACGGTGAAGTGCACGGTGAAGCTGCCCGTTGAACTGTGGCGCGCGGCGCGACACCGTGCGATCGACGAAGACCGCGACTTTCAGGAAGTGGTTGCAGATGCGTTGAAGCTGTATTTGGGACCGCGCACCATGCAAAGCCTCAAAGGGGGGAAATCATGAGAGGTATGGGACGCATCTTTCAGCGTGGCTCCGTCTTCTGGATTGCGTACTCCTTCCGCGGCAAGGAATATCGCGAAAGTACGCACTCCGACAAAGAGAACGTCGCCACGAAGCTGCTCAAGAAACGGCTCGGTGAAATTGGACGCGGGCGGCTGATCGGACCGATAGAAGAGAAGGTGACGTTCGAAGAGATGGCCGCCGATCTCGAACGCGACTACACCACCAACGGGAAGCGTTCAGCCGATACGATGCAGTGCAAGCTCCAGCACCTACGCAGGAGCTTCACACTGATGCGCGCCATCGACATTACGACCGACCGTATCCGCACGCATATTGCTACGCGGCAAGAAGCGGGCGCGAAGAACGCGAGCATTAACCGCGAGCTGTCCGCGTTGAAGCGCATGTTCACATTGGCAGTACAGGCGAACCGACTCTCAAGTCGCCCGTACATTCCGATGCTCGAAGAGAACAATGCACGCCAAGGCTTTGTCGACCACGCCGCGTTCCTGGCACTCCGTGGGGCCTTGCCGGACTACCTGCAAGACGCGGTAACGTTCCTCTACCTGTCGGGCTGGCGCATCAGTGAGATGCGCGGTCTTGAATGGCGTGACGTCGACCTTGCCGGCCGCGTGGTGCGACTCCGCCCCGAGCTGTCGAAGAACAAGAGCGGCCGCGTGTTGCCCCTATCCGGTGATCTGCTCGAAGTGATCGAGCGGGCGGCTGAACAACGCCGGCCGGATTGCGTGCGCGTATTCCACAGCGAAGGCGAACCGGTTGGCGATATTCGCAAATCGTGGTGGAAGGCAAGCGTTGCGGCTCGGCTCGGCGCGTGGGTGTCATCCGGGAAGTTCAAAGCGAATGGTGAACCCGAGCTGAAGTACAAAGGGCTGACGCCGCACGATCTGAGGCGGTCAGCCGTGCGCAACATGGTGCGGGCCGGCATTCCAGAGCGCGTATGCATGGCGTTGTCGGGGCACAAGACGCGCGCCATCTTCGACCGCTACAACATCGTCAGCGAATCCGACCTAACGGCCGCGGCCGATCGCCTGCAGGAGCACATTGAGAGCCAGCCGACGACGGCGCGCGTTGTGCCGTTACGGAGTGCAAAGCAAGGTGCGTAACTATCACGCATCCCGGCCGTCCCGGACAATTCTCGGACACTTTCGACCTAGACGGATAGCCGTCTAGCCAACTACCTGAAAAACAATGCCCTCGCCGCGATTCGAACGCGGGACCCCAGGATTAGGAATCCTGTGCTCTATCCACCTGAGCTACGAGGGCGTGTGGGCAAATGCTTGGGTTGGTGCGTTTACAGCTTTTCGCCGTTAGACGCCAGGGGCTGTTTCGGCTCGGTTGTAACCGTAGGGCCGTGCCCCGTGTACGCACGGCTGTGGAGCCTTCTGATTGGCACCGCGTTTCGGGCACCTTGCGCTCCATGACGCGAACGGGACTGGCGGTGCTGGCAACTGCACGTATACGGGGCAGGCAATGTTCGTCCAGTCGGGTAACCTGGTTGGCGGGACCGCCGCGTTGACTCTGATCAGTGGAGGATGTCCTGCCTCCCTGTCCGGCCCCATTATGGCTACTCTTGCCGAGAACCAGATCTCCGGCTCGTTCCGCTCCTCCTATCCTTGTCATGGGAACCGTCAACGACACCAGCAACGCCATGAGCGGGACATGGGACACTGGTGATCCGCGACGCACAAGGCGCCTGGTCTGCGAGACGGGCCGCAGCTGCTCCTGGGTTATCGCCATGGAACCTTGCAGGCCTCGCTATGCTGCTCTGCTGGGCCGGCTTTCGCCGCCTGCGTAGCGTCCGACTGCCAGCCGCACCAACCTCGCCGGGGGGGGCTGAGGGAGCCCGCCTCAGGTGCCATGCGGTCCTCGGGCCCTGCCGGCGCGAGTAATTTATCGACGTGGAGCGAAACCACGTCGGCGTCCGGGCAAACTAGATGTCTGCGAGCCTGGGTGGAGCGGGCAGTCGCTATAGGCAGAGCGGCAGGCGGCAGATCTGCCCGTTTTGCAGGGCATTGCCGCGGACGCAACTAGGAACGCTGGCTCCCCCCGTCTCCTGGTCCGGAAGAGTATCGCTGGTGCATGCAAACTGGATGTCGACGATGAGAATATCGTTCGGGCAGTCGTTCTGCAGATTCGTGGTCGTCATGGTCGCATACGGACTCGCCGTCTGTTGCATGCACGCAGTGCCGTTGATGTGGAGCGTGTCGATCACAGCGTAACCCAGACCGGCAAGCCCGATCCAAGCAGCAATCAGGGCCGCGCCGATCACCCGACCGACTGCGACGCGCCGTAAGCGGTACACCGTAACCCCAGCGAGCACGACCGCCAGCAGGAAGATTAGCGGCAAGCCCACCGCCGGCGCGTGTTGCGCCAACGGACGAGTGGTCACCATATTCATTGGGTCGGCGGCATGCACCACGACGGGTGCGATCAACGCAACCAAAACCGCCACCTCGGGAAGAGATTTCTCCAGCCTCATCGACAACCCCTTTCGCGACACCAGGCGCCGCCCCGATTCCTGCAGCGCTTTTACCTGGGATATGCGTCCTGTGCAAACCTCCAACCAGGCTTTTTCCACATTCCGACCGCTTCACGGCCAGTGCTACGTACGCCTCGATCGGTCGCATACTTGGCGCTCTTGCCGCGGTCCCTCATGAATCGTCCGGGCTAGCGACAATCTCCCGGACTGCTAGATTCCCTCTTCTGCTTCTTTACGGAGCAGCCCTGCGTCGGCAAGCAACGCGGGATGAACGAAGGAGAATCGAAATGGTCAAGCCGGTCGTGGGGAAAGCTGTGGACAGTTGGTGTGCCGCCTGCAAACTGATGTTGGCCCATACAATCGAGGCTGTGGTCAACGAAAAGATCACTCGTACGCACTGCAACACCTGCGGCGCCCAGCATGCCTACCGCCCCAACCCACCGGGCACGGCTACAAAGGCACGCCGCACCTCGACGACGACCAAGCGCACCACCAAGGCCACGCCTCCGCCAGTCGACTATGAGGCGTTACTACGCGGCAAAGACCCCAGTAAGGCCCGCGCCTACAAGACCTCCGAGCGTTTCCTGCCCAAAGAAGTCATCAACCACCCGGTTTTTGGCCTCGGTCTGGTG
>JACQEN010000069.1 GCA_016200585.1 Deltaproteobacteria bacterium | reverse complement strand
GTCGACGAGTTCCTCGATCACACCAAAGGTCTGCAGGCAAAAGTCGACGAGCTGACGCGGCGCAACGACTCAGGATCGTGACGACCTGAGAAACCGTTGCACCTCGGCAGCACTCTCGATTTCAGTCACGCGGCGGTTTGCAGGAACTCCCAGCACCCCGCTTCTCGCAGGATCGCATCGAGCACCGACTTGTCGGCGACTGCTTGGTAGCGCGCCCGCAACGCAGCCAACGACTTGGCATGGTACTTCTGCGTGTCCTGCGAATAGGGCTTGCCGCTGAGAGTCATCGAAAAGGTCTTTTCTCCTACGGCCAGCGCTTTTGCGTTGGCGATCGTCCACGGGAAGAAAACGCCGGCAACCTCTTCCTTGAGAAGCGGCAAGAGCGTCGGCGCGAGAGCGGCCCAAGGTTCAAAGTCGCCGTCGTTGCGCGGCCCCATCATTTCCTGAATCCACCTGGCGACGTGTGGCGCGCCGTCGCGCATGAGCTGGCCGGGAGTCGGATCGGTCGAGCATTCGTACAGCTGGCCGAAGAGCCCAAAATCGGCGAACGCCGGCCGGTTGCCGAACAAGTAGGTGCGATGTTCGAGGTGGGCGTTGAGGATGCGCAGCTGACGTTTGTACGAATCCTCGATCAGGTCCTTGGTCTCTGGCGACGAGCCGACGAATTTGAGGCGCGGAATCATCCGCGATTTGACCATCTCCGCCGCTTGTGCGGGATCGGCTCCGGACATCATGCTGGCCGCGAGACGCTCGGCGGCCGACGCTTGATCCGCTTCGTAGAACCAGCGGTAGTGGAACATCGGCTTGTTGCCCCACTCGTCGCCGTACTCCTCGATGAGCGCCGAGAGAAACGCCGTGGCGGGATCGGCCGGGTGGATCGACGGTTCGGGGAAGAGCGTCTCGAAGTGTTCCAGGATCGGAGTCGAATCTTGCAACCCCTTGCCGTCGGGCGTGATCACCAGCGGGATCAGCGGCAGCTTGGCGTACTGCTGATACTCGGCTTCGTTGGCAGCGTTGCGTACCAGCCAATCGTGCGGAATGTTCTTGTAACGAAAGTACGAGCGAACCTTAACCGAGTACGGAGAAAGCTCGTTGCCGAAAATGCGATAACGCGCGGTGGTCATGGCAGCCTCCTGTGAAGTGAGTGGGCTCTTGTACCATGTTCCCCCTGCCTGGAAAGCAGGTTGTTTGCGCTGGCTTGCGGCAATCGATTAAGAAACGGCATGGTCGAGAACAAGATAGGCAGGTCAAACGGACTGGGAACATATTCGTCCATTCGGGCCCTGGGTGTGCTGCTCTTCCTGGCTGGTTGCGGCGGGCACACCTTCGTCACGCCGGTAGCGGATTCACGTCCGTCCTGTGTCGTTCGCAACGTGCGTGTCTTCGACGCAGCCAAGGCAGCGTTGCTCGATGGGCCACGTGATGTGGTCGTGCGCGACGGCCGCATCGCTGCGATTGCAGCACCGGGTGTTCCCAAGTCGGGCCTGATCGAGATCGAGGGGCAGGGCGGCACCCTGCTGCCCGGTTTTGTTGACGTGCACACGCACACCGGCGGTACGGCTGCACCACCGTGGGTCACCGAGCTGCCGGCGCAGGAAGAGAATCTCGGAGCGTTTCTGTATGCCGGCGTAACCACGGTGCTCGACGCCGGCGCCTTGACGCCGGCAATCTTTCGTTTGCGGGACCGCGTCCGCTCCGGCTCGGTGCTGAGCCCGCAACTGTATGCGGCCGGTCCGATGTTCACCGCGCCCAACGGTCATCCCGTCGGTTTGATGCGCGGCAACTTACCCAGCTGGATCGGCTGGTACGTGTTGCCACGCATCGCCCGCGAGCTGGCGACGCCGGAGGAGGCGCGCCAGGCAGTGGCCGACCTGCTTCCCGAGCATCCGGACGTGATCAAGGTTGCCGTCGACGATCTGGTCCCTGGCGAGCCGCGCATTGCCACCGAGGTGATCGCCGCCATCGTGGCGCGGGCACACGAAGGTCATGTCCGCGTTGCCGCCCACGTCGGCCAGTCGCGCGATGCCATCGACGCGGTGAGCGCCGGTGTCGATGTGCTCATGCACGACGTCTACAGCGAGGTGATCTCCGACGAAGCGGTGGCGAAGATCGCGGCGGCGCAGGTCCCCGTGGTGGCAACGGTCGGTATCTGGGATGCCGTCGAAGAGCTCGGCGATTTGCAGGTTGAGAAACGTTCGGCCATCACCCGCGAGATCGCCAAGCCGAGTTTGGTGAAAGCGCTGGCCGCCTTCCCGAGCGGCGAGATGCGCCAACGCTTCACCAGCATGCGTAAGGCGGTTCGTGATGGTCATGCGGCACGGCGTACGAACGTTGCCAAATTGCGCGCCGCCGGCGTGACGATTCTGGTTGGCAGCGATGCCGTCAACGCCGGCCAATTCCCGGGCGCCGGCTTTCATGATGAGCTCGCCAGGTTGGTGGAGTCGGGGATGAGTCCGGCCGAGGTGCTGCGCGCTGCGACGCACGACAACGCCCGTTTCCTCGGTGGGCCGCACGCCGAGTTCGGCGACATCGTCGAAGGGCAACGCGCTGATTTGATTCTGGTCGATGGCGACCCGACGACCGACATCGCTGCAGCGCAACGAATCAAGCACCTGTGGCTGGGTGGCGTTGAATTGCTCCGCCATCCGCGGCTGCCGTAGCACCGATGCCGGGAGCTGGAGATGCTAAGGATGCGGCCAGCACGTCAGCTTCAGGAAGTTGCTGTCGGCGATGCGCCGCTTGCCGGTGAGCGGATCGAGCGACGGCATCGTTTGTACACCGATTGTCTTGACGCCCTTACGTAACCTGCCGGCTTTCTGGCGCAGCGGTACGACAACGTCGGCAAAGTCGGTGCAGGCGTCGCGCGTGCTGAACGCCGGGCTGTAGGTGACGACACGCCGGCACCAGCCGCGACGGCTGGCAATCGCCAGGCAGTCGCTGTTCTGCGTACAGCTTTGACCACGCCGCGGCCCGTCTATGCAGACCGACTTCGCCGCACCTCCGAGGCCGGTAAGCGCGCTCCCGATTGCCTGCTGATTGGATTCATCAACGGCAGTTCGCGGGCGCAAACGCTAGGTTGCAGTGGCGACGTCGGTCGGGTCGCAAACGAGTCGTGGATCGTCGAGGTTGAAACAAATCGCGATCTGGAAGGTGCAGGCGAGATCGCCCGTCGTGGTGCCTGAATCACAGCCGGGATCGTCGTCGGTACATGCCACCGTCTTACTCGGCAGCCCGTCGGCGCCAGGCGCCGGAACCGGTTTGATTAGAAACTCGGCCTCGCAATCTGCAACGGGCTTGTGCCCCCCTGGAACCAGTCGATCGATGCAGCTTGGGTCGAGAGTCCCCGTGCCGCAGGCGACCGTAGGCAGGGCCGTCGGTGAAGCAGTCGGCGTTGTCGTCGGTGTGTCCGTGGGCGTGTCGACTGCGGTGGCGCTTGGCGTCGCAGTAGCGGTTGCCGTTACGGTACTCGTCGGAGTCCCTGTGGCCGTGGCTGTGCTTGTCGCCGTAGTCGTCGGAGTACCCGTTGCGGTACGTGTCGGTGTCAAACTCGACGTCGCTGTTGCCGTGGGCGAGTTGGTCGGTGATTTCGTAGCCGTCGATGTCAATGTGGGGGTATGGGTCGGAGTTTGTGTGGGTGTATCGGTTTGAGACGGCGTGTGTGTCGGCGACGACGTTGGCGAATCGGTCGGAGTGTGGGTCGATGTCGGAGTGTTGGTTGGAGTCTGCGTCGGAGTGTGAGTGACCGTCGGCGTCTGGGTCGGAGTGTCGGTAGGTGTGGAGGTTGGAGTGACGGTCGGAGTCTGAGTTGGAGTGTCGGTGGCCGTAGAGGTCGGGGTGTTGGTTGGAGTCTGCGTCGGAGTG
>JACQEN010000062.1 GCA_016200585.1 Deltaproteobacteria bacterium | reverse complement strand
TACCGTCGACCCGATCGGTGCTTGGCACATCGACGCAGCGCCGCCGGCGAGCACTGCGCCAGGTACTCCAGACTACGACGGTACCGCGAGCATCGACCTGCCGGCAGCGTCGGCGACGCCGGGTCCGGAAACGATCTTCAAGGCTCAGATTGCGATTCTGGTATATCTGACACCGCCGACGACGCTGCCGTTGCAGGTCGAAACGCTGGCGGCAAGCGGTGCGGACTTCGCGTATGTCTCCGAGGACCTGAGTCTTCAAATCACTTTCTGAAGCCGCCGCAGGCGGCTGCGGGCGACCGACGATTGCGATCAGAGTGCGGGTTGCTGCTGTGTGACGCAATGGAACGAGCCGAGACCCCAGACCATTTCACGCGCGTTGATTCCGACGATTTTGCGGGTCGGAAACAGCTGCTGCAAAGTCGACAGTGCTGACGCGTCGTTGGGGTCGTTGAAGACCGGCACCAGAACCACGCCGTTGGCGATGTAAAAGTTGGCGTAGCTGGCGGGCAGACGTTGGCCTTCGTAGAGAACGGGCGCGGGCATCGGCAGCGTGACGACGCGCAATGCTTGGCCGTCCTGATCGGTCATTTGACTCAGCCGTTCATAGTTGTCGCGCAGGACGCGGTGATTTTCATCGCTCGGATCTTCCTCGATCACGGTCACGACCGTGTTCGGTCCGACGAAGCGCGCCAGGTCGTCGATGTGTCCGTCTGTGTCGTCACCGACGATTCCGTCTCCCAACCAGAGAGTCTTGCGTACCCCGAGATAGTCCGACAGGCAGCGTTCAATCTGGGCCTTCGAGAGGTTGGGGTTGCGGTTCGGATTGAGGAGGCACGCTTCGGTCGTCAGGACGGTGCCGAAACCATTCACGTCGATCGAGCCGCCTTCGAGAACGATGCCTGGTTCGAATACAGGAACCCCAAGGTGGGCGGCGATATGATTCGGGACGACGTCGTCGTTGTTCCAGGGCGGATACTTGCCGCCCCAGGCGTTGTAGATCCAATCGATGGCGGCGAGCTCGCGCTTGCCGCGCAGCTCACGGGTTACAAAGGTTGGCCCATGATCCCGTATCCAAGCGTCGTCGGTGGCGATGCGATGAAGGCTCACGTTCGGGAGATTGACCTTGGCGGCGCGTAGCAGGCCCGTAACGACGTCGGCTGCGGCTTCGTCGTTGACCAGGATATCGACGTGCTCGTGCGGCGCCAACACCTTCGTCATTTCAACCCAGATTGCCGGAATCGGCCCGAAGTTGCCCGGCCACGAGGCTTCCTTGTGCGGCCACGACAACCAGGTTGCGGCGTGTGCTTCCCACTCGGCAGGCATGCGAAAGCCGAGCGACATCGGCGTGTCCTGCAATCGGCTCAGGGTCTTCTTCACGTGCGATAATCCGAATTGAACCGCACGTAGTCGACGCTGAGGTCGGAGGCCATGCGAAAGGCGGTTGCGGCACCGGCACGCAGGTGGATGGTCAGGGTGAACTCAGGCTGGCGCGCTACCGCGGCGGCGCGCTTCTCGACGCGATGGACGATCTCTTCACCGCGACGCACGACCTGCACGTCGTCGAGCCAGACGTCGAGCTTCTGCGGGTCGAACCGCGCACCGCTGTAGCCGGCGGCGCAGACAATGCGACCGCTGTAGGGATCGGCACCGTAGAATGCGGCCTTGCACAGGGGCGAGCGCGCAACGGTGTCCGCCACGCGCTCGGCGTCGCGCGTGCTGCGCGCCCCGCGCACGCGAATGTCGACGACTTTGGTGGCGCCCTCGCCATCTTTCACGACCATCCGGGCCAGGGCGTGGAGAAGGCGCGTCATCGCACCGCAGAGGCGCGGGAAGGCCGCGGAAGACGGGGTGATGACGCGGTTGCCGGCGACGCCGTTGGCGAGCAGGACAGCGGTATCGTTGGTGCTGGTGTCGCCGTCGACGACGATGGCGTTGAACGATTGCGGCAAGGCGATACGCAGCGCCTGACGTAGAGCTGGGGCGCTGACGGCTGCATCCGTCATGACGTAGGTGAGGTTGGTTGCGTGCGGTGCCAACTGCATATGCGGCGCAATCATACCGGCGCCCTTGGTCATGCCGGCGATGACGACCTCGCGCCCATCGAGCATCAACCCCTCCGTCGCAAACTTTGGAAATGCGTCGGTGGTCATGATCCCTTCGAGCGCCTCGTGAAAGGCGCCGATCGACAAACCCCGGGCTGCGGCGCGAACGCCGGCTTCGATTTTGCGCTTCGGCAACTGTACCCCGATCCGTCCGGTCGATGAAGGGATGACCAGCTCTTCGTCGATCCCCAATTCATCGGCGACGATACGGCACATGCGCCGCGCCATGGTGACGCCGGTACGCCCGGTGTAGGCATTGGCGTTGCCGCTGTTGACGACGATTGCCTGCAACCGTCCGCGCCCGGCGCGTTCGAGCCCGATCAATACGGGCGCTGCCTTCACCTGGTTGGTGGTGAAAGCGGCCGCGGCGTTGGCCGGGACCTCGGAATAGATCACGGCGATGTCGCGTTTGCGGCTTTCTTTGATGCCCGCCTTGACGCCGGCGAAGCGGAAGCCGGGAATCCGGATCGGTATCGGAGAAACGTCAATCTTCATCGGAGATGGGCCGTCGTGCCCGTTGCAGCTAACGTGAAGGTGCGTGTATCGCAAGAGGTGGCCGTCGCCACGGCGGCAGCCATCTTGAACCGTCGATGTGCGGTGGGATACTGGTGCGCTCGACACCAACCATGGATCCCGCATCAGTTTTCATCGCGGCCGCCCTCCTGGCGGTTTGGGCGTCGGCGCTTCTCGTGCGAGATCGCTTCGCACTGCCGACCATTTCTCCGGGCTCGATCAAGTTCACCCATCTCCTTCCGGCAACGCTGCAATGCATCCTGTTCGCCTACTGGGCGACCTATTGGTGGCCGGTCGTCGAGCACGTGCCGGTTCTCGCGCTGCAGTTGGCAGCCGCCTATGGGATCGATTTCCTCCTCGGGTGGACATTGCGCCGGCAATACGGTCCAACGCTCGGGCCGGTACCGGTCGTCCTGAGTGCGAATCTGTTCGTTTGGTTTGGCGATAACTTCCTTTGCTACCTTCTGGTGATTGCGGTTGCTCTGGTGTCGAAGGTGTTCTTGGTTGCGCGTCGACGCCACATCTTCAACCCGTCGGTGTTGGGCTTGGCGGTTTTCGGAGTACTCACGGTCGTCTTGCCGGCGCAGTTCCGGTACCAAGACATTTCGCACGACTTCAACCGTCCGCCCTACATGGCGCATCTCATCGTCTTGTTGGCGCTGGTGCCGCAGATCCGGTTGCGGACCGCTCCCGTGGCGTTGGGTGCGTCGGTGGCGATGCTGGCGACGATGCTGATCGTCTACGCCTTGATCGGCTACCGCGGTGGCCCGAGCCCGTGGTGGCCGCCCTGGCTTCTGGCGATCACTCTGCTGGCCGGCGATCCGGCAACCATTCCCGCCGCAACGGCGTCGCGCTTGTTGTTCGGCCTGACGCTTGGCGTGCTGTTCTACGTCGTCTCGCGCGTGATGCTGGTCTATCCCGGAACGGATATCTTTTCGAAGATCATCCCGATACCGATCGCGAATTCGATGGTGCCCTGGTTCGACCGCGGCGCCGTATGGCTCGAGGCGCGTTGGCCAAGGCTTTGTCAGGAAGATACGAATCGAGCCTACGTTGTTGCGTGGATTGCGTTGTCGCTTTTCATGCTCATCGGGGGCGCTAGAAGCTAAGCGGCTGAGCGGAGAGCCATCCTGCGTGTCGAGCTGTTCCGGCGTGTGGGCGCGAAGCGCTCAGGTCCCGTGGCACTTCTTGTATTTCTTGCCGCTGCCGCACGGGCAGGGGTCGTTGCGGCCGACCTTGTCCTCCTGGTGGGCGGGCTGCGCCTTGCGCGCTTGGCCACCACCGGCCACGGTGCTGCCGCCACTCATGACCATCTGTTGGGGTTGGGGGCGCTGGCGCTCTTGCAGGCGTTGCACATCTTCTTGCCGGGCAATCTGGACGGTGAAGATCTTTTCGACGACGTCGGCTTCGAATTGCCGCATCAATTCTTCGAACAACTCGAATGCTTCCTTCTTGTACTCCTGCAAAGGGTCGCGCTGGCCGTAGCCGCGTAGGTTGATGCCCTCTTTGAGGTGATCCATCGACAGAAGGTGATCCTTCCACAGGGAGTCGAGGGTCTGTAGGAGAACCAACTTCTCCAGATGGCGTAGCACCGGCGGCGTGAAGCTCTGTTCCTTTTGATCGTAGGTGGCGTGCATCTGCTCGATGACGGCACGCTCGAGCGCTTCCGCCCGGATCGTTTCCTTCTCGACGTCGCTGATCTGCAGCCGCATGGCGAAGTTCTTGAACAGCGTGTCGCTCAGCGCTTGCCATTCCCACTCGTCGGCGTGTGTCTCGCGGTTGGCGTATTGGTCGAGGATCCCTTCGGCCACGTTCCCGGCCATCTGCAGCACGTCGGCTTTGAGATTGGCGCGTCCAAGGATGTCGCGCCGGCGGCCGTAGACGATCTCGCGCTGCTGATTCATCACGTCGTCGTACTCGATGAGGTGCTTGCGGATGTCGAAGTTGTGACCTTCGACCTTGCTTTGAGCGTTGGCGACGGCGCGGTCGATGAGCCGGTGCTCGATCGGTTCCCCTTCCTCCATGCCGAGGCGGGTCATCAACCCCTGAATGCGCTCGGCGCCGAAAATGCGCAGCAAGTCGTCTTCGAGAGAAAGGTAGAATCGCGACGCGCCTGGATCTCCCTGGCGTCCGGCGCGGCCGCGCAGCTGGTTGTCGATGCGGCGGCTCTCGTGGCGTTCCGTGCCCATGATCATCAAGCCGCCGGCCTGAAGTACCTTTTCGCGCTCCTCGGCGCACAGTTGCTTGTACTTTGCCAAAACGTCGTCGTAGCGTGAACGCAGCTCGACCGGAGCCTTTTCCATTTCTTCACGCACGTCTTCGACGACTTTCGTGTACTTGCGCCGCGTGTCTTCGTAGTCGCGCTGGGCGGCGGCGACGGCTTCTTCGTACGGCTTGCGGTGCTCGTTGTAGGACGCTTCGGCCTGGCGGAATTCCTGTTCGGTGCCGTAATAGACGCGCTCCGCTTCTTCGAAGTTGCTGCCGTCGGTGATGCTTGCCGTGAGGGCCTTTTGAACGGCGCGTTCGTATTCGCCGCGCGTCCGTTCAAAGGCAGCCTGGGCCGCACTCAAGCGCGTGCCGTTGCTGTTGCCTTCCTGGACGATCTCGCTCAGCGCGCTTTGCAATTCCTCGAGGGCGCGCGAGAATCGCTGCTGACCTTCTTCGCCGAAATAGGGGCCACTGACACGATCGACCTCTTGCAGGGCGCCGCTGTAGGCTTCCATCGCCTCGGCACACGCGCCGGCGCTTGCGGCAGTTGGTTCCGTGCGCACCAGCTGCATTTGTTGCTCGAAGGCGGTGCGCCGTTTCCAGAACGCCGCTTCCAGATAGGCGAGATGCGAGTCGGCCAAGCGGTTGAGTGCGTCGGCCTGCTGCTCTTCGAAGGGTTTCCACAGCGGTTCGTACTGCGCTCGCGCCTGGGCGACTGCGTCGTCGAGGCGATCCTTCAGCTTCTGCAAAACGTCTTCGTAGCGCTGGCCGCCCTCCGGCAGGCCCTGCGCGCGTTGCAGCCACTCGTGTTCCATGTCCGAGCGCGCCAGATATTCGGGATTGCCGCCGAGCAGAATGTCGGTTCCACGGCCGGCCATGTTGGTGGCGATCGTAACGGCTTTGTGACGTCCCGCCTGGGCGATGATGTTGGCTTCTGCTTCGTGGTTTACGGCGTTGAGGACGTTGTGCTTGATGCCGTCCTTCTTGAGCATCTTCGCCAGACGCTCCGACTTCTCCACCGAGACCGTGCCGACGAGGACGGGTTGGCCCTTCTCGTAGCAGTCCGTTACCTGTTCGATGACGGCATTGAACTTTTCGCGCTCAGTCTTGTAGACGACATCCGGCATGTCGTTGCGCACCATCATGCGGTTCGGCGGAATGACGATGACTTCGAGTTTGTAGATCTTCTGGAACTCTACCGACTCGGTGTCCGCCGTGCCGGTCATTCCGGCCAGCTTGTGGTACATGCGGAAGTAGTTCTGGATCGTGATGGTCGCCAGCGTCTGGTTCTCGCGTTCGATGCGAACGGCTTCTTTGGCCTCGACCGCTTGATGCAGGCCGTCGGACCAGCGGCGTCCCGGCATCAAGCGTCCGGTGAACTCGTCGACAATGATCACCTGGCCGTCTTTGACGATGTAATCGACGTCACGCTGAAAGATGGCGTGTGCTTTCAATGCCTGATTGACGTGATGGAGGGTGTCGATGTGGCGCGGATCGTAGAGGTTGGTGACGCCGAGCATGCGCTCGACCTTGGCGATGCCTTGCTCCGTGAGGACGGCGGAGCGTGACTTCTCATCGACCCAGAAATCGCCAGTTTCTTCCGGCCGGTCGTCGGGGTTCTTCTTTTCCTTGCGCTCGCCTTTGCGCAACCGCGGGATGAGACGGTCGATGACGTAGTACTTGTCGGTCGACTCCTCGGCCGGACCCGAGATGATCAGCGGCGTGCGCGCTTCGTCGATGAGGATGTTGTCGACCTCGTCGACGATGGCGAAGTTGAGCTCGCGTTGGACGTATTCTTCCAACGTGAACTTCATGTTGTCGCGCAGATAGTCGAATCCGAACTCGTGATTGGTACCGTAGGTGATGTCGGCCAGGTAGGCTTCCTTGCGCTCGATCGGGCGCAGGTTGAGCATGCGGTAGTCTCTGACCACGTACGTCGGGTCGAAGAGGTAACTCGCTTCGTGAACGATCGACGCAACGGAAATTCCGAGCAGATGGAAGATGGGGCCCATCCACTGAACGTCGCGGCGTGCGAGGTAATCGTTGACCGTAACCAGGTGACAGCCACGACCGGTCAGTGCGTTGAGATAGAGCGGCCCGGTGGCGACGAGGGTCTTGCCCTCACCCGTTTTCATCTCGGAGATGGAGCCGCGATGCTGCACCATGCCGCCGATGAATTGGACGTCGAAATGGCGTAGTCCCGTCGTTCGCTTCGATGCCTCGCGTACGACGGCAAAGGCCTCCGGAAGGATTTCATCGAGAACGCGACCCTCGGCCTGGCGCAACGTCTTCTGCGCTTCGTCGATCTGTGAACGCAGATCCTTACTGTCACTTTCGTCTTCGTCGGCGGGCAAGCGCTCGGGAGATTCGCCTTGTTGTTGCAGCAAGGTGTCGAGCTCGCCGCGTTCCTGCGCGGTCTGTTCGTGGATACGCTGCTTGAACTCGTCGGTCTTGGCGCGTAGCTGCTCGTTGGTCAGAGCGCTGACCGTCGGCTCAAATCCGTTGATACGCTCGATCGCGGGCCAAAGCTTCTTGAGCTCGCGATCGTTCTTGCTGCCGATGATTTTCTTGATGATGTTCAGCATAGCGAGCCTTTTTTCCTAGCAGGTTGCCCGAGGGCATTCATCCCTCTGCGCTCAGCGCTCGATCCGTACTGCCGACTCGACGCGTTGGCCCATGAAGTGGCCACCGGCCTTGACGAAGCGATCCGGAACATCGGTGACGAAGAAGCTCACCGATCCGCTTCCGCTGCGCCGCGCCAACCCCTCGTGGAGGAGGGTTTCACGTACGGCGGCCGCGGTGGTCTTGGCTGAATCGACCAGTTTGACGTTCGGTCCCATGACCTCGGCAATGACGTTGGCCAACAGCGGGTAGTGCGTGCACCCGAGCACAAGTGTGTCGATACCGCTGCGCTTGAGGCTCGTCAGATAAGATGATGCGGTGCTGCGGGCGACATCGTTGTCGACCCAGCCTTCCTCAGCCAGAGGAACGAAGAGAGGGCAGGCGCGGGTGTAGATTTCAAGCTTCGGATCGAGTTGTTTCAGGGCGCGCGTATAGGCCCCACTGGCGATGGTACCGTCGGTGGCGATGACACCGACCTTGCGGTTACGGGTGGCGGTTACAGCCGCCTGGGCACCTGGCTCGATCACCCCGACGACCGGGATGTTGAATCGTTCCCTCAGGGCATCCAGGGCCACGGCGGCCGAAGTGTTGCAGGCGACGACCAACATCTTGATCTGCTTGTCCGCCAGAAACTCGGCATTCTCGATCGAATAGCGGCGAACGGTTTCCGCCGACTTGGTCCCGTAGGGGTAGCGTGCCGTGTCACCGAGATAGATGATGGTTTCGCGCGGCAAGGTCTCCATCACCGCATGAGCAACGGTGAGGCCGCCGATTCCCGAGTCGAAGATACCGATGGCCGCGTTGCAGGCGGGGGCCGAGCGCAGCGGCCGCGTTCGGCTGCGGACGCCGTTCGAGGGCTTCGTCTTGCGTGTCGGCATCGATTCAGGCCTCGGCCCCGACGAGTCGTTGCGCCACCTGCCGGTCGGAGGGGATCATGCCGAAGGTCTTTTCCCAAACGCTTGCCGGTTCCATGCAGATGTACAGCGGTAAGCACGAATCGACATCACGCAACCACTGCAGCATGCGCCGGTACATTTTTACACGCAGACCACGCCACACGCGCTCCTTGCCGTCATCGCCGACGACCAATTCGGTCAGTGCGGTACGGCTCACCTGCGGTCGCTGGCGGATCAGGGCTTTCAGTTGCGACGTCAATCGCAGGCTGCCCAAGCTCACCCAGGCGACGCGTCGAGTGTCGAGCCGTCGGAAGATTTGTGTCACCGTGTCGCGGTACGCCTCTTCCCAGCCGTCGTGCGCTACCAGTGGGTCGAAATGGAATCCAATCTTGTATCCCGCCGCTTGCACTTCCGCGGCTGCGGCTAGACGTTCGTCGAGCGAGGCGCTGCCAGGTTCCTCCTCGCGCATCATGACCGCCGAATTGACCGACCACGAGACCACCACTCGATCTTTTGGATCGAGCCGCAACAGGTTGTCGATGACGTTGCTCTTGGTCTTCAGCTCGAGAATCGCGTTGGAGCGTTCGGCAAAGAACGGCACGAGCTCGCACGACAGATCGGTGAGGTGATCGAGCGCCAGGCTGTCTGCCAGCTCACCGGTGCCGATCCGAAACGTCCGTTCCGGGCGCGCGCGCAGAACGGTATCGACCTCGGTCAACCCATCGCCGGCGTTGGTGAACACTTTCAGAGCCGGATTGTTCGCGAGGTACTCCTGCAGGAAGCAGTAGCTACAGTCGTACGGGCAATTGGATCCAAAGTTCATGACCAGGTAGTTGCAGCACACCAAACCGCTTGTGCCCGCGGGGCAATGCTGCAGGAACGTTCCGCGATGGCGTTGTGCGACCAGCATTTGTTTGCCGTCGTCAAAGCGATCCGGCTCGGCGCTGCGCAGATCGTCGACCGGCTGGAGCGGGATTTCGGGCAATCGCGACTGCAGGCGGCGCACCAACGGTGTGTCGATCTCGCTGTGCTCGACGTAGATCCGGCTCGGCTTCCAGGGTTTCACGGGGCCTCTTCTAGCAAAGCGAAAATGTCCGCACAGGCCGGTGAATCAGCAACGCGTTTGAGCTCGTCGGCGATCCGACGCAGCTGCTTCGTGTCGGTCACTACGAACTGGAAGGTCAGGTGGTCCCCCTCGAGTGAGGCAGGCAGTGCGACGCGGATATCGCGCGGCAACTCGAGTCGATGCAGCAGCTCAAGCAAGCGCTCTTCGGTGGCGCAGAGATGAGGATAACGCAAACGTCGAAGCTCCTGCTTGACCAGCGTAAGGCGATCGTTGCGGCTGATCGCGCGCTTGCGCGCAGCCGTCATGGCCGCTGACGTCAGGACGTCGGCCAACGACGTGCCGTCGCGCCTGGCGACGTCTTCCGCCCAAGTCCACAAGTCGCTGAGCTGGTTCTCTCCGAGGCGCATCTCGGCGGCGAGATCCAACAGTGCCTGCCCATCCGCCGCAGCGAGTGCCAGCCAGCGCTCAATCGTTGCCGGTCGATAATGGCGCTGCGTTGCGAATTCTTTAATGTTCAACGGAATTGCCCTGCTCATGCCGCCACCGTTACGGATGCGCCTTCTGCGGCGCGAACCAACTGCTGTCCGGTCCACCGCGCCAGGCTCGAGTAGCGCTCGGCCTCTTCGTCGCGTCCGCGCTTTGAAGCTCCATTGGCCAAGATGCGGCACTTGTCACGAAGGACGCGGCCGACGGCGTTGCTTTGTGTCTCAGACAGCCCCCCTTCGCAGAGCAAACGCACCAGGGTGGCAACCCGGAAGCGGTCCATACCCCAGTGCCGGCGCGACAGCTGATCGGCGTGCCCGCCGCGCTTGATGACGAGCGCCGCGTCGAGTCGCCAGATCAATGTAGAGCGCGCGATGCGCAGCCAGAGATCGTAGTCCTCGCAAGCCGGCAGCGACTCGTCGAATCCACCGATCTCTTCGAACAGAGCGCGGCGCATCATCACTGCGGACGGACTGACCAGGCAACGTTCGAGGCTGGCGTCGAAGACGTCACCGCTGGGCTTGTGATGGTAGGTGCGAGGATTCACGCGTACTCCATTGCGAATCCAGACCTCTTCGGTCTGGCAAATCATTGCCTCCGGGTGCGTTGCAAAGAAGGCGGTCTGCGTCGCAAGCTTGTCCGGCAGCCACAGGTCATCGGAGTCGAGAAAGGCGATGAGGTCGCCGGACGAGCGCGCGACTCCGAGATTGCGGGCCGCGGCAACGCCGCGGTTGGCACGGCGGATCAGGTGAACGTCCTTCGCGCTTTCCCGTTGCAGAACAGCCAGCGTATCGTCGTTGGAGCCGTCGTCGACGACGATGACCTCATGGGCGGGCGCGCTCTGAGCTACGGCGGAGCGTAGCGCTTCGACAACCATCGCGCTGCGGTTGTAGGTGGGGATGATGACACTGACGGGCACGACCGAGCGACGTTACTACACGGTCGCGCGGCGATAAAGGTCGATCCGGTGAACTCGTGGGGGTTCAGGCCCGAGAGGATCGGTGCGCGGGTGTGGCTGGCCAGAGAGGACGAAGACGCGAAGCGGGTCGTGGTGTCTGCCGGGGCGTCGTGCGTCGTTCGGGGTTGAGAGCTGAGGCAAGCAGCCACAGCACGCCGCAGGCTACGAACAGTGCCATGCCGACGATCACCCAGGCGGCACGCTGCGATACCAGGAGCGGCTGCGTCGGAACTGCCGCCATCCCGGCGACTGCGTAGATCGAGACGAAGCGATTGAGCATGATGTACCTCCTCCGCGCTTCTGACGCGCGTTTCGGGACTACGTTAACGCGATGCGGCACGAGCGCAATGCGTCGCGTCATTGATGGCGAGCACGGCGCGCCGTTCGGACGTGATCGGAGCAATCTGCACAGCTTGCGTGCAACCGAGATGTTCCGACCATTCCGTCAGTTTCGATGGTCATGGGGAATTCAGCGCCGCACTCTTGTGCAGAATTCGAATGAGCGAGCTAATTCGAGTGCGGCGGCGTTTTCATCTTGAGAACGGGAGGGCTCGTTTACTTTGAAGGTTGACGCATGATCGCGTAGCGTGTGCCGCATGCGAGGAGTTGTGGCCTTCGATCTCGACGGGGTCTTGTACACCTCTGAACCATTCCTTGGTGAGACGTATCGTGAGGCGATCGCTGCGGTGAACGCCTTGCGGCCGGCGTCGTTCCCTCGCGTGCCGACGACACGCGAAATCCTCGACCATGTCGGCTGGCCGTTGTCGACGATTCTCGGGCGCTTGTTCCCGGACGTCGATCCCGTCGCGGTGCGGCTCCTCTATGACGAGTCGCTGCGCGTCATCTGCCGGCAGGTCGAAGAGGGCCTCGGATTGCTGTTTCCGGAGGTGCGGCCGACGTTGCGTTGCCTGGCGGCGCGTGGACTCCATCTCACCATCGCTTCCAACGGCCGCCGAGCCTACATTGAGGCGGTGCTGTCGACGTACGACCTGCGGGGTTTCTTCGCACCCCTGTTGACCGTCGACGGCGGCGATGTTGCGGACAAGGCGGGCCTGTTGCGTTGCTACCTCAGGCAGTACGCAATCGGTCCCGAGGCGATGGTGATGGTCGGCGACCGTTCCAGCGATGTCGAAGCAGCTCGATCGGTGGGCTGCGCGTTTGTCGGTTGCGACTACGGCCATGGATACCGCGACGAGATTGGCGGCGCCGGGCCGATCATTACTGGCTTTGGTGAGTTGCCGGACGTGATTGCGACCCTGCTTTGATCACCGACCGCTCGCCATGTCTTGCGCCGCTGATATAGAGTGAGGGCCCGAAGGAGGATTGCATGGGTCTGTTGCACGAGCGTGCGTTGTCGTCGCGGGAGTTTCTTGACGAGTGCATCGGCTTCAAGCGCGATCATACGCCGAAGAGCGGCTTCTTGCGCGGCCTGGTGCTCGGCAAGCTGAACGAGGTGCAGCTCAAGAGCTGGGCGAAGGAATTCTACTACTACGTCGAACCGGCCATCCCGACCATTGCGTCGTGGATGGCGCACGCGCCGACCTTGCCCGATCGCTCGATCTATAAGCTCATCGCCCGCAACCTGGCCGGGGAGATGGGCTATATTCGTGAAGCCGAGCACCACGACCTCTACCTGCAGTTCTGCGCCGGGCTTGGTTTGAGCCGTGAGCAAATGCTCGAACACCTGCCTCTACCCTCCACCATCGGTGCGGCGTCAACGATGGGCTACTACTGCCGCAATTCGTTCGAGGAGGGGCTCGGGGCGTTCGGCTTGGCCGTCGAAATGGAAGTGCCCGGTCGCCCGAACGGGGCGCAGGTCATCTACGAAGGTCTCAAGGGCCACTATCACCTCGACGAACAGGTGCTGGAGTTCTGGCGCATCCACGTAAGTGCGGAGGAAGAGCACGGCGAGAATGCCATCGCGGTTTTGGAACGCTGCGGCCAGACGCGCGACCAACAAGCGCTGATCCGTCGCTCATTCCGCTTCAGCGTGCTGGCCCATGCGGCGATGACCGAAGGGTACGATCGCTTTCTCGATAGCAATTGACGGTTGGCCATTGACGATTGCCGATTTCCTTGGGAGCTATCTGCCCATGACCTTGTGGCGAAGATTTCTGGACTGGGCGCAAGCGCCGAGCTCGCCCGGCAGGGGCACGCAGCGGCCAGTGGATGCTGCGGCGAAGGGGCCGATTGAGCTTCCGACGGAACCCTACGTGTTCGAATGTCAGAGCTGCGGCAAAGTGTTCGAAGCGCGCCGCAAGCATCCGAGCTGCCCGGAATGCGACAGTACTGCCGTGTCGCTCATGAGCGAGTGATCTCCATTGGTGATTGGCGATTGGAGAGTGTCGAGTTTTTGGGGAGCTGCGGGCAATCTCAAAGCGCCAATCATAGAGCTTCGGTCTCCAACAGCATGATCTCCAATGCCGACATCGCGCGCATCTTGAACGAGATCGCTATTCTCCTCGATATGGACGGTGTGGTTTTCAAGCCACGCGCCTACGAAAAGGCCGCGGAGGCGGTTGGCGGTGCGGATGAGCCGCTTGCCGAGCTGCACAAGCAGGGCGGCATCAAGGCGGTCGAGCAAATACCCGGTGTCGGCAAGAGTATCGCCGAGAAGATCGTCACCCTCATCGAAACCGGCAAACTGCCCTACTACGAGGAGCTGCACGCGAAGGTGCCGGTTGATCTGGGCGGGCTGAGTGCGATCGAAGGACTGGGCCCGAAGAACATCAAAACATTGTACCACGAGCTCGGCGTGCGCAATGTCGGCGACCTCGAAAAGGCCGCGCTTGCCGGCAAGATCCGCAACCTGCCGCACTTCGGGGAGAAGAGCGAAGCCAAGATTCTCAAAGGCATCGGCTTCTTCAAGCAAAGCCGCGGCCGCATCCCGCTTGGGGTTGCACTGCCGTTGATGTTGGAAATCGAAGAACGCCTGCGAACGCTGCGTGGCGTCAAGCGAGTGGCCATTGCCGGGTCGGTGCGGCGTCGCAAGGAAACGGTCGGCGACGGCGACATCCTGGTCATTTCGGATCAACCCGACGCGATCATGGACTTTTTCGTTGCCATGCCTGAGGTCGTTCATGTGCACGGCAAGGGACACACCAAATCGAGCATCAAGTTGGCGATCGGCATGGACGTCGACTTGCGCGTCGTTCCGGCTGGAAGCTTTGGCGCTGCGTTGAACTACTTCACCGGCAGCAAAGATCACAATGTGGCGCTGCGCCGCATCGCCATTGAACGTAAGCTCAAGCTCAACGAGTACGGTTTGTTCCGCGGTGAAGCGGCCATCGCCGGGCGCAGCGAGGAAGAGGTCTACGATGCTCTCGGCTTGCCTTACATCGAGCCGGAGCTGCGCGAGATGACCGGCGAGCTCGAAGCGGCCGCCGGCGGCAAACTACCGAAGCTCATCGGCTACGACGACATTCGTGGCGATTTGCAGATTCAGACGACCTGGACCGACGGCGCCCATTCGATCGAAGAGATGGCCGCGGAAGCGCAGCGCCTCGGCCGCGAATACATCGCGATCACCGACCACACCAAGGGTTTGGCGATGATGGGGGCGGATGAGAAGAAGCTGCGCGAGCAGATGAAGCACATCGACGCCCTGAACAAGAAGCTCAAGGGATTTACGGTTCTCAAAGGCGCCGAAGTGAACATCGACAAAGACGGCGGCCTCGATATCGATGACCAGACCCTGGCGAAGCTCGACGTCGTCGGCGTGGCTGTCCATTCGCATTTCAATCTAACGCGCCGAGAACAGACGCAGCGCATCATCCGCGCCATGGAGAACCCGCACGCCGACATCTTGTTCCATCCAACGGGTCGCGTGCTGCAGAAGCGTGAGCCGTACGATCTCGACATCGACGCCGTGATCGCCGCCGCGAAGCGCACGGGTACGATTCTGGAGATCGATGCCTACCCGGAGCGCATGGATCTAAAGGACGAGCACGTGCGCAAGGTCGTCGACGCGGGGGTGAAACTGTCGATCGATACCGACGCGCACAGCGTCCACCACCTCGACTACCTGCACTACGGTATCGCCAATGCGCGCCGCGGTTGGGCGACGAAAGCCGACGTCATCAATACCAAGCCGTTGAAGCAATTCCTCGCCTGCCTCAAAGATTCGAAGAAACGATGAACGTGCAGCGCCTGGAGGGCGGATTTGGCCGTTCCGCCGCGCCGCCGAAGGGAAGAGCCGGAGATCTTCGATCGACAATTGCGGCGGTGTTGCAGGGGCGCCGGCGACCTTGGGGAATCGAGTTTCACCCCGCGATTGGGTTGCTCCAACGCCGCGGGCTTCGTAGAACTACCAGTGATGCCCAGACAGCGAACGGCGGCCCGTACAAGCAATCGAGAGAAAATCCCAGCCGACGATCCGATTCGTCGGTTCAAGGAATGGTACGCTGCGGCTGAGGCGTCGCCGATGTCGCAGCCGGAAGCAATGGCGTTGGCGACCTCCGACAAGCGTGGGCGTGCCAGCGTACGCTACGTGTTGCTGAAGCAGGTCGATGAGCGTGGCTTTGTTTTCTTCACCAATATGGGGAGTCGGAAGGGCCGCGAGATCAAGGCCAACCCCTATGTCTCGTTTGCCATCCATTGGAAGCCGATCGACAAGCAAGTGCGTGTCGAGGGGCGCATCGAGCGCGTCTCGGATGAAGAAGCCGACACCTACTGGGACACGCGGCCGCGCTTGAGTCAGCTGGGAGCGCTGGCGTCGCATCAAAGTGCGGTAATCACGCATCGTGAAATCCTCACGCAACGCTGGTTACGACTCGAGCAGAAGTACCGCAATCGCGCCGTGCCCCGGCCACGCGAATGGACGGGGGTGCGAATCATTCCCGACCGAATCGAGTTTTGGGAAGAAGAGGAGCACCGTCTGCATCATCGCGACTTGTACGTTCGTTCAAGAAGCGGCTGGCGCCGACAGCTGCTGCAGCCGTGATGCAGCAAAATGTTCATGAGCATTGCGCGCTCAGCGGAGCGCAACGCGCGTACGGGGGCAAATTTAGAACGACGCGTGACGCGTGAAACGCGTCGCGTACATTGGAGGATCGATGCGACGTGATATTTTCAGCGCTGAGCACGAGCTGTTTCGCGAGCAGTTTCGGCGCTTCGCGCAAAAGGAAATCGAGCCAAAGATCGCCACCTGGAACGCCAAGGGGATGAGCGATCGCGATAGCTGGCGACGCGCCGGTGAGGCCGGGTTTTTGGGGGCGAACGCTCCGGTCGAGTACGGCGGCGCCGGCGGCGATTTCCTCTACGACGCGATCGTCATGGAAGAGATGGCCTACATCCGGGCCCACGCCATGATGATCTCTCTGCACTCCGACATCTGCATGCCGTACGTCACCACCTACGGCAGTGAAGAGCAGAAGCGCAAGTATCTGCCTGGGGCGATTGGCGGCGATCTGTTGTTGGGCATTGCGATGACCGAGCCCGGTACGGGTTCGGATCTGGCCAACGTCCAGACGCGCGCCCTCCGACAGGGTGATCATTATGTCCTCAACGGTTCGAAGATCTTCATTTCGAATGGGCAGATCGGCGATCTCTTCATCGTGGTCGCCAAAACCGATCCGAACGCCAAGCCGGCGCACAAGGGTGTCAGCTTGCTGCTCGTCGAAGCGAACAGCCCCGGCTTCGTGCGCGGTCGCAAGCTCGACAAGCTCGGGCTCAAGGGCCAGGACACCAGCGAGCTCGGCTTCGAGGACTGCCGCCTGCCGGCCGACGCGCTGCTCGGCAAGGAGGGGCAGGGCTTCCGCATGCTGATGGAGCAGCTGCAGCAGGAGCGCATCTGCATCGGCGTC
>JACQEN010000061.1 GCA_016200585.1 Deltaproteobacteria bacterium | reverse complement strand
CCCGAAGCTCGGCTTCTTTTCCGATCGTGTCCTGCCGCTGTGCAACTACGTCGTCGCCACCGAGCCTCTTACGCCGGCGCAATGGGCATCGATCGGCTGGCAGAACCGGGTGGGGATCGCCGACATGCGCGTGTTGTTCGACTATCAGCGCCCCACCGCCGACGGGCGCATCGTCATCGGCGGGTCCGAAGCACCCTACTTCGCCGACGACGGATTGAGCACCGGCAACTACAAACCGGCGATCGCCACGCTCACCAAGAGCCTGTTCACCACCTTTCCGCAGCTCGAAGGCCTGCGGATCGACCACGCCTGGGGCGGCACGATGGGTTTCACCCTCGACTTCACGCCGTCCGTCGGCGTCATGGGCGAATACAAGAACATCTACTACGGCGTGGCGTACAACGGCGAAGGTGTTGCCTTCTCACAAACCGCGGGACGCATCATCGCCGACCTCATGAGCGGCGTGGAGAATGAGCTGACCAAGCTGTGCGTCGTCAATCACACGATGCCGTATCTCGGTCCGGCAAGCTTGCGTCTCATCGGCGAACGCCTCTACAAGTGGCAGGCGGTGATTTCAGCTCCCGAATGGTGCACCCACCGTCTGCGACAAACTGCTTCACCGCTTTAACTGCGAATCCGAGTGACGGCGCAGAAACCTGCGGGCTCTCAACACGGTCTTGCAGTGCCGCAACAGCGCTCGAGTCGTATGCACGTGCACAACACAATTGGTCGTCGCTGGCACAACGGTTGCGGAAGCAACCAGCCGCAAGGAGAAATCAAAATGCGGCCACAACAGCGTTCATGGATGATGCACCCAAGATGGTCAAGGTATTTTCTGACATTGATCATGTCGGCAGCCTGGGGCGTCCGCTCAGTACCTGCATCCGCTGCCAACTGGACTCTGGTGGGTTGGAACAACCTCGGCATGCACTGTATGGACGCCGATTTCGAATTGTTCTCGCTGCTTCCTCCTTACAACACGATCCATGCGCAGCTTACGGATCCGCAGGGCATACTGATCGCCGATCCCACGGCCGCCGGAATCACCGTCACCTACGAAGCGATCGCCGATCCCACCGGTTCCATCAACATGACCTCCAGCGGCAAGACCAACTTCTGGCAGCACACACAACAGCTCTTCGGCCCCAAAGCGCCGACGTCAATCGATGTCGGGCTGGCAGGGAAGAACATGCCGGGAGCGAGCAACCAGCCCCAAGTCATGACGTGGGACCCGGCTGCAAAGTGGTTCATCGCCGAAGGCATCCCGATCACGCCGTACGACGATGCCGGCCACAAGAACTACTACCCGCTGATGCATCTGGTGGCGCGCAACAGCACAGGCGCAACACTCGCCACTCTCGACATCGTCCTGCCGGTGTCCGACGAGATGAACTGCAAAGGCTGCCACAGTTCCGATTCGCCGGGCGGCGCCGTACCGCCATCCGGTTGGGTGCACGACAGCACCAGCAGCGAGCGTGATATGCGTCTCAATGTCCTACGCTTGCACGACGATTTGAACGCCACAGATCCCGTCTACCAGCAGGCGCTCACCAATGCGTCGTACGACTCAGCGGGCTTGGAAGCAACCGCGCGCGCGGGCACCTCCATCCTATGCGCCAACTGCCACTTGTCGGAAGCTCTACCCGGCAGCGGGCGTTCGGGCATCAAGCCGCTGACCCAGGCAATCCATGGGCGACACCGACTGCTCGACCAGATCGGCAGTGGGCGTACCGCATGCTACCAGTGCCATCCAGGATCCGCGACGCGTTGCCTACGCGGCGCCATGGGTTCGGCCGTTGCTCCGGACGGGACATTGGCAATGCAGTGCCAGAGCTGCCACGGAACGATGGCACAGGTCGCGTCGTCGAACCGCACGGGCTGGCTCAACGAACCAAGTTGCCAGAGCTGCCATACCGGCACTGCCACAAACAACAACGGCCAGATCCGCTACACTTCAGTATTCGAGCCCTCTGGGCAGCCCAGGGTCGCGGTGAACCAAACGTTCGCGACCAACACAGACACACCGGCAGCGGGTCTGAACCTGTATCGATTCTCGAGCGGGCACGGGGGCATCAAGTGCGAGGGCTGTCACGGTTCGACTCACGCCGAGTTCCCCGCGCTACACCCCAACGACAATATCCAGAGCCTTGAGCACCAGAGCCACCAGGGTATGCTCGTGGAATGCACGACCTGCCACGGCACGCAGCCGAATACCGTCAATGGTGGGCCGCACGGAATGCACCCCATCGGCAACACCTGGGTGCAGGGCCATCCGGACGCGGTCGAGAGTGGCGGTGCAGCCCAGTGTCAGAGTTGTCACGGGCCGGATTATCGCGGCACGGTCCTCTCACGATCGCAGGCGGACCGTTTGCTGATCACCGAGTTCGGGGCCAAGTACCTGTGGCGGGGCTTTCAAGTGGGTTGCTTTACCTGCCACCTCGGCCCTGGCAACGGTGACGCAAATCCAAACCGCCCTGCGGTGGTGAGCAACGCGTCGATCACCACCCCCGTCAACACTTCGATCAGCACCACCCTCGGCGCCAACGACCCCGACGGAAACGCCCTGACCCTGCGTATCGTGTCGCAACCCAGCCACGGCACGGTTGGCCTGACCGGTAACCGAGCCACGTACTTCCCCGACGCGGGGTTCAGCGGCAGCGATACGTTCACTTTTGCCGCGTGGGACGGATCGACTGATTCCAACCTCGGCACTGTGTCGGTGTCGGTAAACGGTGGCGCCAACGTTCCGACTCCGACGCCCACCATGGCGTCGACAGCGCCGCCAACACCAACGCGCAGCCTTGCCGCGACGCGAACGTCAACGCAAGGCGCAACGGCAACCGTCACGCCTCGGCGTTCGTCGACACCAACCGCCACGCTCACACCAACACGGCGCGGCGCGGCGACGCCAACTCCCACGCGCACGTCACCAAGCTTGCGAACACCGACTCCGACACCAACGCTAACGCCGCGCCGCACATCGACACCGACACGAATTGCCACACCAACCCCTCGACGGACGAACACCCCGCCCGGGGAGGGCGACGACTGATGTAGCGTCACCGTCCATTCGGGCAGCAGGACGGCGCTGAGATACCCGCGGTTCGGTCCAACACGATGTGGTGCGTCCGTCGGCTGGGCACAAAGACGCTGTGCTAGAATTGATGCTCGGGCGTTTACGTATCGAACCGTATCACCCGGGTCCAACCTTGTTCACAGTTTCGATGGAACGCGCTACGTTGCCTCCATCCGGCGCAGCGACGGTGATTCTCATTGCCTGGGACCTGGCACGCTTGCTCGGCCTGCACCCTGTCACGACGAATTGACTTCCGTTACCGATTCAAAATTCTCCATAACCCGCGGCTCTTGCCCCGCGGGTTGACTCGGGCGGCGGCATTCGGCAGAGCGCGGCAATGCGCAAACTGCTGGGTGTCGTCGCGTGCGTGGTGGTGCTGGTCGTACTGATCGGGTTGACCTTCGGCCCGCGGCTGCTCGAACAGAGCACCAATAAGGTTCTCGAACCGCCGCCCTACCCGATCGGCGAAGCGGCCCACAAGCTGCACACACAGTTGTTCGTCGCCGACCTGCACGCCGACCCGTTGTTGTGGAATCGCGATTTGCTGCAGGAGTCGTCGTACGGCCACGTCGACATTCCGCGCTTGCGGCGCGGCGGCATCGCGCTGCAAGTGTTCGATGCGGTGACCAAGACGCCACGCGGCCAGAACTACGACGGCAACACCGCCGACACGGACAACATCACGGCGCTCGCTATCGCCCAGCTCTGGCCGGCACGCACCTGGAACAGTCTTGCCCAACGAGCCCTCTATGAAGCCGAAAAATTGCACGACGTCGCAGCCCGCTCGAACGGCACCTTCCGGATCATCCGCACCAAGTCGGATCTCAACCAGCTCGAGCTCGAGCGCCAAGACAAGACCAAGCACCCACCCGTGACCGGAGGCCTGCTGGGCATCGAAGGCTTGCACGCGCTCGAGGGCGATCTGCACAACCTCGATGTCTTCTACGAAGCCGGATTCCGCATCATGGGGCTGACACATTTCTTCGACAACGAGATCGGCGGCTCGGCGCATGGAACAACGCGGGGAGGCCTGAGCGAGTTCGGTCGTAGCGTCGTGCGCCGCATGGAAGGGAGGAACATCCTCGTCGATCTGGCGCATGCCTCACCTCAGGTCATCGACGATGTGCTGGCCATGGCAACGCGGCCCCTGGTCGTCTCGCACACCGGCGCGAAGGGCAACTGCGACAATGTCCGCAACATCAGCGACGATCATCTGCGGCGCATCGCCGCCACCGGCGGCGTGGTAGGCATCGGTTACTGGGACGCGGCGGTGTGCGACGTCAGTGTCTCCGCCATCGTGCGCGCCATTCAATACGCCGCAAACGTTGCAGGAGCCGAACACGTAGGCCTGGGGTCCGACTTCGATGGTGCCACCACAACACCGTTCGACACCACCGGTGTAGCCCAGATCACCGAGGGCCTATTGGTCGCAGGTGTAGCGGAAGACGACATTGCCAAGATCATGGGCGGCAATGTCCTGCGCGTGCTGCGTGAAACGTTGCCGGATCACTGAAAGGATTGGCAACCACTGTGCGGGATGGGAGTCGGGAGATAGGAGTGCGAGACCTTCCATCTGCATCGAATGTAGGCGACTATGAGTCGATGAAATTCGATGCCTCCCCGAGCTCCCGACTCCCGTCTCCCGACTCCCGTCTATCTTCTTGGTTGAAGGTAGGCCGATGAGCGTCGGCGGAGAACGTGACGTCATCGGGCTGCGCCGTGCCGGTCGCACTGTGGCCGAGGTTCTTGCCGCCTTGCGCCGGGAAGTACGCCCAGGTGTGACCACCGCCGAGCTCGACCGGCGTTGCTCCGAGCTGCTGGCGCAACGCGGCGCGCGTTCGGCACCGCAACTGTTTTACGGCTTCCCGGGCGCGATGTGCATCAGCGTCAACGACGAGGCCGTACACGGCGTGCCGGGGCCGCGGGTCGTCCAGCCGGGTGACCTGGTAAAGCTCGATCTGGTGATCGAGCAGAACGGTTACGTCGCCGATGCGGCGGTTACCGTACCGGTTCCTCCCGTATCGTTCGAGGCACAACGTCTGGCGCGTTGCGCTCGCCGCGCCCTGCGTAGCGCCGTGAATCAGATTCGCGCCGGCCGCCGGGTCAACGAAGTTGGACGCGCCATCGAGCTGGAAGTACGACGCCAGGGCTTCAACGTCATCCCGTCGTTGTGCGGTCACGGCGTCGGCCGCGCCATCCACGAGGAACCGCAGGTCCCGAACTTTGCCGATCCGCACAACACCGACGTGCTCACCGAAGGCCTGGTGATTGCCGTCGAGCCGATCATCGCCGCCGGTGGCGGCGACGTCTTCGAGGAAGACGACGGCTGGACCATCCGTACCGCCGACGGCTCATGGTCGGCGCACCATGAACATACCTTCGTTGTGACCCAAGGCGAGCCGATCGTCATCACCGCGGCGGAGTAGGCAGTGTCGCCGTTTGCGATCGTCTCGGCCGACCTAGCCAACCTCGAACAGCAACAGGCAATCGTCGCCTTGGTCGATGCCTACGCGAGCGACCCGATGGGCGGCGGACGTTCCCTGGCATCCGAAGCGCGCGCGCGTCTCGGTGCGGCATTGCAAGCTCATCCGACCACCCGAGCCTTTCTTGCGTACGACGGGAGAAGTCCGATCGGCGTTGCCGTGTGCTTCCTGGGATTTTCGACGTTCGCTGCACGTCCTCTGCTGAATGTACACGACCTCGCGGTCCTTCCGGAACATCGCCGGCGTGGCGTCGGCCGTGCACTGCTGGAGCACGTGGCAGAGGCGGCGCGTGGGCTCGGTTGCTGCAAGATCACGTTGGAAGTGCGCGCCGACAACGGCCCCGCCCAAGCGCTCTATCGCGCCGCCGGCTTCGTTGGTGACGCATGCTTTCTGGAAAGGCATCTGTAAATCGTCGCGCGGACAGCGACGAAACCGGCTCAGAGGCCGGCTCAATCGTCGAACTGAAGCATCGCGTCGGGGTTCTCGACCATCAGCGTGTGCTGGAGAAACATCCGCGCCGCACGGCTGTGACGCAGGCTGGCTTCGAAGTACGGGACCAGTCCGAGAATGGCGAGCTGGCGTTGGCGCGGCGGTTTCATTGCCGGCGGCAGCGGGAGCATTCGGCAGGAACCGGGGCAGTCGCCGCGGATCAGCGTCGAGTCGGTCGTTTGCGCGACGTCAAACAGGTTGACGGGCGGTGGCGGAGGTTGATTGGGACGGCAGTTCAAGCTGTCGGGATTGTCGCTGGTCAGAAACTGTTCGAGACCTTCGGCAAAGCCGGCATGCGACCCATTCTTGAGCGTCATCAGGTACTTTGGCGCGTGGGCATTGTGGAATGCAAACACGCTGTTCTGCGTGTATGGCGCTTGCGAGTCGATGTCGCCTTGCATGATGAGCAATGGGACCTCCCGCTGCGCAAAGAATTCGGGCGTGAAGTTGCATCCCACGCTTGCCAGCACGGCAATGGCGCGGATGCGCGTATCGATGAAGGCGCGATCGAAGGTGACCAGGTACGCGGTGGCTGCTCCAAGCGAGTACCCATAAACACCGATGTGCTGTAGGTCGATCGCTTCCGCAAAGATGCTGTTGCGATCCGCGTTGAGCGCCGTCATCTGGTCGATCAGGAAGCTGATGTCGCCGGGTTGGTTGATGATGTCGGCGAGATTGGGACCCCCGGGCGTGCCGAACTTGCTCAGCGGAAAATCGGGGGCGACGACGATGTAACCGTAGCTGGCAAGTTGTCGTGCCAGGTACGCGGTATCGCCACGGAACAGACCGAAGCTGTGAGCATATAGAAGCAACGGAAAGGGACGACCCGTGGCTCGCAAAGGCGCGTCACGTTGGCCCAGCGGATCGGGGTTCTCTATCCAATCGGTTGGATACCAGATCTCTGTCACAAACTGCCGCGTCGGAGAGCCGGGCGCGCCACGATTGGGATTGGTAGGTCGGCTAACGTCCTCGAAGAAGCGTTTGCTGACAGCGACTCCCGCCTTGCCCCCTCGCAGCACCATGGCACTGGTGAGCGACACATCGGTTTCCCCGTCGTTGCCACAGGCGGCGAAGATCAGCGTGAAGAGAGCCGCAGCGATTCGGCATAGCCGAAGCATGCCACGAGGCTACTTGGGGCGCGCCGCAGTTGTCAAATCAACCCCAACGGTCGATTGACACGCGGCATCGGCAAGCGTCAGGGTGCAGCGCATGCCGCATCGCAACTCTCTCGAAAGCAATCCCGTCGACTCGTTCCTCGCGGTTCTCAAGCAGCGCGCCCCGCGCCCGCTGGCAATCCACGAGCTGGCTCGGCTTCTCGAGTTGGATCACTACGACCGCAAAGCCATTCGCCGCCTGCTCGAAGCCGGAGTGGCAAACGGCAAGCTGCGGCGTATCGGCAAGACACGCTATCAGTGGATCCGCGAGATTGAGCATGCTGCCCGCAGCGCGCGTGCCGAATCTACGACTCGCCCGAGCGGCCGCAGGACTGCGACACGTGGCAGTGGAATACGCGTCGACGGGCACTACGCGCGCACACGTGGCGGCTTCGGTTTCGTCGAGGTGCTCGGCCGTGCCGCCGAACGATTTGCGCGCGACATCCTCATCCCCAGCGGCATGGAAGGTGGGGCGTTGCACGGCGATCGCGTCGAAGTGGAGGTGGTGCGGCGCGACTTGCGCCTGCGGCGAACCGTCGGACGCGTCGTTGCCGTCACCGGAGCGGTGCACGATCATGTCGTCGGCACGCTGAGCCGCGAACGCTTCGGCTGGGTCTTGCTGCCGGAAAACGAGTTGCTGCCGCCGATCGAATTGCTCGGCGATCCCGTACCGAAGCGCGAGCAGGCCGGATTGATCGGGCGGGCGCGGCTGACCCAGCCGAGCGTTTGCCGGAAGATCCCGAGCCGGCAGACTACGCGCACCGAACCGACCTGCGTTCTTTGCCGTTCGTCACCATCGACGGCGAGACGGCACGCGACTTTGACGACGCGGTCTGCCTCGAAACCTTGCCGGGTGGCGGCTGCCGTCTGTGGGTGGCGATTGCCGACGTGTCGCACTACGTCACGCCCGGCTCGGCGCTCGACTTCGAAGCGGCGCAGCGTGGCACCAGCGTGTACTTCCCCGATCGCGCCATTCCCATGTTGCCGCCGCAGCTCTCGAGCACATTGTGCTCGCTCAACCCGCAACGCGACCGCCTCGTGCTGGTGGCCGAAATGGACTACGACAGCGCAGCGCAGCGGCAGGCGTCGCGCTTCTACCGCGGCGTCATTCGCAGCCAGGCAAGATTGACCTACACCAAAGTTGCGGCCGTCCTGTCGCAAACCGATACCGGTGAGATCCGCAACTGGCGTTCCGAGATCGAACCGTTGTTGCCCGAGCTGCGGCACATGCACGAGCTCATGCGCAAGCTCTACCGAAATCGCGTCCAGGCGGGCTCGCTCGATCTCGACCTGCCGGAGGCGATGGTCGATCTATCCGAAGAGGGCCGCAGCATCGGCATCCGCTTGTTGCAACGCAACGACGCGCATCGCCTCATCGAGGAGTTCATGCTCGAAGCCAATCGCGCGGTGGCAATGCACTTGCGCGAGAAGGATCTGCCGCTGCCCTATCGCATCCACGAAGCACCCGACCCCGACGACATCGACGAGCTCAATCAGTTTCTCGGCGCCTTCGGCATCTTCGTGAGCTACGAGCAGCGGGTGCGGCCGCGTGATGTCC
>JACQEN010000060.1 GCA_016200585.1 Deltaproteobacteria bacterium | reverse complement strand
CCTGGTGGTAGGAGCCTCGCACCAGGATGTCTACCGGCACGACGGCGTAGAAGTCTTCGTATTGCTCGGGCCGCTGCCTGAACTGGGCAATTTCCAACCCCGACTCAATCCCCAACGACGACACGTTCGCCAGCAGGTCGGGGATTTCTTTGGTGTCGGGCAGCTGTGCCACTGCCTTCTTCAGATCGCCGTCGAGCTGATTCACTTCCTTGCGGGTCTGCTCGATGTTCGCAACCAGTGCCGCCTTGCGATCGCGATCGTGCTGCAGGTTGTCGCGTTGCTCTTCCTTCTCGGAGATCATTGCACTCCGCGGCCAATACAAAAGGTACGCGTAACCGAAGAAGATGACGGCGACGCCTCCGACCAGTAGTAGGACCCGTTGACGCGGCGGAAGATCGAGAATCCGTTCCAGAAGTGCGTTCACGATAACCTCACGACTCCGTCTTGACCGCAGCCGGTCCCGCCGCCGGTGTAGGAGCGGTCTGCTTTCCGTCCATCCCCAGATAGTCGAGCCGTGCCTTCACGATAAACTTCTTAAAGGAAGCCCCTTGTCCCGGAGCATTCGGAATGGGTGCGCGACCGCTATCCGTTTGCGAGGTTTCGACGAGGTCGACATCGAAGAAGTACTTCGAGCCCTGTAGGCTTCGCATGAACTCGGCAATGGTTTGGTTATCGAGGGCCATGCCGGTGATCGTTGCGTTACCGGCAACATCGGTGAATTCAACCAGCCAGAGCTTCTCGGGCGTCGCCGATCCGAGATCTTCCAAAATCCGCACCGGACCGACTCGCTTGCGTTTCAAATCGTCGATGATCTTCAGCTTGGCCTTCAAGTCGGTTCGCTTCTTATCGAGGTCTTTGACCTCTTTCGCTTGCGACTCAAGTTTCGCTACCTGTGCTTGTAGATCGTCCATCTCGGCGTCGAGATGCGACATTCGCCGCGACTGCAGCATGAACGGGATGACCATCATCAACACGGCTACCGCGATGCTGAGGGCACCTACGGAAATCTGACGCCGGCGTCCGATGGCGCGCTGAGCTTCTTTGACAGGGAGCAGATTGATGTGGATCATTTGTCGTCCGGCCGTCTCGTCGCCAAGCCCATCGCTACGGCAAAATCCGCTGCTTGTTCACGGAACTGGGGCGTGTCCACGGCCCGATCGACCGTCAGGTGAGCAAACGGATTGGCGATCTCCGCCGGCGCACCGACTCGCTCGCTGAGTTGCTGAGCCAAACCAGGCATACGAGCCACGCCACCGCTCAAATAGATGTGATCAATAGTTTCATCCGTGGCAGCCGTCCAAAAGAAACTCAACGCATGGTGAATCTCATCGATCAAAGCCGCCGCTGCAGCGTCGATGACCGGCGCAGCCTGATCGGCCGGAATGCTCGGCAAGCTACCGCCCGACTTGAGAGTCTCGGCGTCTTCGCTGCCGATTCCCAAATCGCGCATCAAGCCATCGGAAATGTCCCGACCGCCGACTGGAACGTCGCCCGTGAAGGTAGAGCGGCCATTGCGCAAAATGTTGATCGACGAATACCGTGCCCCAATGTTGACCAAAGCAATCGCTCGATCAGGCGGGGCCTGATAATTGGTCTCGAACATGTTCTCCAGCGCGAAGTAGTCCACGTCGACAACCATCGGCGTCATCCCTGCCGCCCGCACGGCCTCGGTGTAGCTGGCCACGATGTCCTTCTTTGCCGCCACCAGGAGAACTTCCATGCGTTTGCCGTCGTCGAGGTAGTCCGTGATCTGGTAGTCGAGATTAACGTTCTCCAGATCTTCGGGAATAAAATTGCCGGCCTCGAAGAGGATCGTATTTTCAAGCTCCCGCGCACTTTGCGCCGGCAGGGTCACCCGCTTGATGATGACAGCGGGACCCGGTACGGCGGTCACCACTTTGCGGGCTTTGATTCCTCGGCTCTCCGCCAACGCTCGCGTTGCGTCCGCCACGGCGCTCGTTTCGTAAACCATATTGTTTTGGATCGCTGACGGAGGCGTGGGCAGCATGGCAGCGTTCATCACGCGCAGCTGTCCGGCTCGCCCACTAACCTCGAGCAGTTTGATCGTGCTCGAGCCAATGTCGATGCTCAGGTACGGCTCATCGCCTCGGAAGGGGTTAAAATCCGAGAGAGAACTCGTAAAGATCCGCCCGACCTGCTTTGCCCAATTTCCACCGACGCCCATCGTCTTAGGACGCTCCCACCATCCTCAACCCTGGTCCCCGCGTAGTGCCGGTTTGACCCACATCATATTGCACCGGCAAAAAACCGGCGCGAGTATGATGCTATGGAGTTGTCCTTGTCAACCGTCAATTCCAACCCGTTCCTGCCACGTGGGTGTACGCAGGCAGCGAAAACCGCGCCAATTCACTTCCGTTTCCAATGCAACGAATTACGTCGATCCGTTGAGCCTAGCGAGCGCCAAAGATGTACCTATTCAGCCAATTCCGAACGCTTGAGCATCATCTATGCGTTCTGCCATTCACAACGTACCTAGTTTTGCGTACTCACTTTGAGTTGGTCGCTACCGCATAGATCTCAGCCGACCCCTTACGGGTGGCTTCCGGCCGCGTGGTACGCACGTTTTGGAATCGAGTGCGAAGCAACGCCAATAGGGCCTTCAGTTCCTCGCTCATGAAAAGTTTGAGCACGAGGCTACCGCCTGGACGCAAAGTTTTAGCCGCCAGTGCAATAGCAGCCTCGCCCAACCGGTTCGCGTTCGCCGTGTCGTGATCGCGGATGCCGGTCAGCTTCGGCGCCATGTCCGACACCACAATATCGACCCTCCCCCGACACACCGTAACGGCTCTTTGGATGACCTCAGGGTCGAGAATGTCCCCTTGGATGAGAACCGGTGTCGGTGACCCAGCTAGAGGTTCGATCGGTTGCAGATCGATTCCAACGACGATGCCGGTCGGCCCTACTCTTCGAGCGGCAACTTGAAGCCATCCTCCAGGCCAAGCGCCGAGATCGATGACGTGGTCACCCGCGCCGAACAAGCGGTAGCGATCGGCTAGTTCCTCAAGCTTGTATGCCGCCCGAGAGCGATACCCTACGCGCTTGGCGCGGCTGTAGAACGAATCCTTGCGAAGATAGGCCAACGAGATCCGGATCGAGGTCTATGCTTCGTAGCGCCGCCGCTCTGCAAGCTCAGTAGGCGCGCGACTCACCGTGGGATCGGTGACCGAACACCTGATCGAGCCCGGGCCGTGAAACAACATAGTGGAATGGACGGAACAGCAACCACTCCATAGTGAAGCCGACTGGGTAGATCAGATAACATGCAATGCGGAGCGGATGTGATTGTGTGTCGTCGTACTCATCCGGTACAGCCATGGCCGGCCGCACGGTGAAGACGAGCAATGAAGCCAACATCGCAGCAGTCAGCAAACGTTTCATGATCCGTCCTCCGTCGTTGCCTTTGACAGTACCAGAGCCACCCTGTCTTTCCAAGCTGACTTTCTGCGACAAGCGAGTTTGCACGCGAATGCTTCGCGCGCCGAGAAGGAAACTTTGCAATGCGTTCACCTTTGCCAACCGATGAAGCTCAGCTGACGCCCCGTCAAGCCACCAGAACGGCGATGGGAGAAGAATTGGTCTTGCGCACAAGACGTACAAGGTCCGACGCCATGGATCGCCGATCGGGGCAAGCCCAGCCGTAACAAGCGCGCCGCATTCATTCGTCGCAGATCGACGTGGGATTTGCCTTCGCGTGGACCGCCAACGACCGCGTCGGCACAATCGCAGGCTGTCGCCAGCCGTTCGGCGAGCTCGGATTCAACTTCGTAGCAACAACCGGCAACCGCAGGACCGAGGGCCGCCTCCAGGTCACACGCCATCACTCCCATCTGTCGTTCGATCTCCGCAACCGTACTATCGAGAACGCCATCAAGAGTTCCACGCCAGCCGGCATGCACCACCGCCGCAACTTGCTGTCTGCCTGCAACCAGCAGGATCGGAACGCAATCGGCGGTGAGCACGGCCAACGCCAGACCCGACTCACTCACAATCGAGGCGTCCCCCTCGCCCAATACCGTCGTTGTAGCCGACGCCCGCAGCACTCGCGTTCCGTGGACCTGCCGCAAGCGCACGAAATCAAGGCCGCAGGCCGCCCGTTTCGCAATCTGCCAATTCACTTCGACGGCTTGTGGATCATCGCCAACCAACGAGGACAAATTCAGCTGCGCAAATGCGCCACAGCTGACACCCCCTCGTCGACCCAAAAATCCATGCACCAGGCCGGTAACCCTGGTCCACTCCGGCACGCACAAGCTGGGCGGCACCGCCCCAGTGCGGTACATTTCTCAGCTACGTTCGGAACAGCACAATCGCACGACCTCTCGCAATTGCGCCGAGTTTGCCTGCTCAAGGTGCAACACCATGTCAACGGCCCGCTCCATCTTCTCCTTGCGTAGCGTGTAGCGGGTTTCGCGCCGGAACTTGTCTTCGACGCACTTGCGACGGTCGTCAAACGGCCGGCCCATCGCTCCGAATGGTACCTCTTGTTCGGCTTCGAACGTCCGCCCATCTTCGAGCTCGATACGTACCCTGGACCCGAATGACATCCGAAAACTCGTTAGATCGGCGTTCGCCAAATTGAGGTCGTAGCGCTCGCCATGGTCGTCGGAAACCGTCTTCACCAGGGAGCGCTCACGCATGCGTTGTCCGGCCGTCTCATCGAGCGTGAGAACGACCCGCTTGGCCAAGTCCCAGGTGGCTGCATCTTTGATTCGTTCCCGCATGAATTGGCGCGCCGTCAGCTCCTTGTCGATCAAGGCCGCGGCTACGCTGTACCCAAGCGAGAAATTCAGAGTCACCGGCAGGCTATCGCTACCATGCAGGTACTTTGCGCTCATCGCTTCCATAGCGAGAGTAATCGGACCCGCGGCAACATGGACTGCTTTGACCTTTTTCGCATCGATCGAATGCTGGCGCTGCAGGCTCAAGATGCAATCAATGGTCGTGCCGAGGTACGCGCAGCCGGGGTACAGCTTGTAGCTCAGGGTATCCGTCAACCACACCTTGCCAAATCCTTCGAAGGCTCCCGGCAACGGTTGGGTCGCGAACACACGATCGAAGCCGTCCTCGCCTTCCAAAATTGACGGGAAGCCGCGCAAGCCGTTGGCAGCCAGTTGAGCAGCCTGTACGCCCACTGGCGCGGTCATCGATGCGAGCAGAATCTTGGCGTCCGACGCAAAGAAGCCGGCACGCAGCGGAAAGTTCGGTTGCGACAATGCAATGCCGATTGCCGACTGGATTTGAGGCGCATCCAGCCCCAGAAGCTTACCCGCAACGACGGCTCCATTGACGAGGTGGACGAAGCTCCACATCTGGCCGTTGAGTGGACCCGAGATCGCCGAAGCACCCAAGCGCCCGCCCACTTCGTTGGCCAAAACCTGCGCCAGCAAGAAATCCTTTCCGCTGGCTCCAAGGTGCTCCGCCAGTGCCAACGTCGCGAGTACGGCCGAGTGGCCGGTGTGCGCAGCAAAGAGATAGTCGTCGTAGTCCAGCGCCATGCTGAGCGCGGCGTTGGCGTAGATCGCATTGTGAAGAGAGACACGTTCACCCGAGGGAATCATCGTGGCCTCTTTGTCACCGCCCCACTCTTTGACCGTCTTGCTAACCGTACGTCCCGAATCGGAGAAATGACCCGCGTGCACGGCGGCAATCACACTGAGGATCTGGTTCTTCGCCTCTTCCACGACGCGACGAGGTAGGTCTTCGTATTGGGTCTGGACGACCCATTCCGCAATGCGTTCGCTTATACCTTTGCTCATGCACATCACTCCTATCGGCCCAAACCCATGGCGAGGGAAAAAGGTATGTAACCGAAACCGGCCGTCGCTTACCAGTCCCGCACTTCGGCCCCCTACTCGACCGACTTGAGTTGCAGCAATTGAAAGGCGACCAGAGTCAGAGCATTGCTGATGGCCCCGATGCGAATCAACTCTGGAATCTGCGCCAGCGGAACCGTCTCAACTGCTATTTCCTCTGTCCCATCCCATTGCGGCGGGCCGGAGAGCTCCGCTGGCCTGGCAACAAATACAAAGCAGCGGTTGTTCATGATCGCGGGATTGGGATAGACCGCGCCCAGCGGCTGAAGCGTTGCCGCTTCGTAACCTGTTTCCTCGCGCAACTCTCGGCGTGCCGCAACCTCCGGCGAGGAATCCTCGGGATCAACAACCCCGGCAGGCACCTCGAGGGTGAGGTCTTGAATCCCATGTCGGAATTGCCTTACGAGCACCACTTCACCGCTGCTCGTGATCGGCACGACGTTCACCCAATCACGTATTTCCAGCACGTGGAAGTCGTGTTCGTTGCCGGTCGAAACGGCACGACTACGATCGCGACGAACGTCGAAGATGCGCGCACGATATACCAACTCCGACTTGAGAACCTCCCAACGCATGATGAGGATGAATACGCCTCAGAAAAGCCGTCGATATTCGATCGCCGGGCAACGGTTCATGACCACCGTCAGGCCGGCGGCCGACGCCCTTTGGGCAGCCCGTTCATCGATCACGTCAAGTTGCAGCCAAACAATCCGCGCCCCGATGGCAATCGCTTCGTCGACGACCCCACCCGCGTGCTCGGAACGGCGAAAGATGTCGACCATCTCGACGCCTCCCGGGACCTGGCTCAGCGACGGGAAGCACGGCCGACCCAGGACCTCGGCCGCCGCCGGGTTCACCGGGACTACGTCGTGTCCACGTTCCATGAGAAGCGTTGCGATCCTATGGCTGTCGCGACCCGCGTCCGGCGAACATCCCACAACCGCGACCCGGCGCGGAGAGGCTAGAATTTCACGGATGATCGAATCGCTCGGGTTCTGAAACATGTGTCACCTGCGCCAGTTCAGGACACTTGGTTCGACGCGCTGGCTGCAAGACGATCGATGGCGCGTTCGAGACACGCCTTGATCTCGTCGCGACAGCTAGCGTACTCGTCTTCACCCTTCCCGACCGGATCCTCGATGTTCCCGTATCCGCCGGCAAATTCCTTCAACGTGTGGACCTCCTTGCCCTCCGCCTCCGGGAAATTGTTGCGCAACATTTGGATCTGCTCCTCGGTCATGGCCAGGATCAAATCCGCATCCTCAATCAAATGTCGGTTACGCTTCAAATCCGTCGACACGGAATCGGCTGGGATGTGGATTCCTTCGTCGCGCAGCACCAGACGCGCATCCATGGAAACAAGCGCGCCGTCGCGGGCGTACGCCGCGACCCCACCCGATTCAACGGTAAGGTGTTCCTGTAAAGCGCGCTCTTCAATCATCCGCTTCAGCAGAGCTTCCGCGATGACGCTGCGACTGGTGTTGGCGTGGCAGATGAAAAGGATCCGACGGTAGGGGGGCACGTTAGAAGAGCTCACGCGGCAGTAGCCCCGGGGCAAGCCCGGGCTACTGCCGCGCCTTTCGACTAGCCTTGCAGGGCGCTCATCAGGAGAGTGGTCATGTCCTCTTTCGCCGTCGCACCCTTCCCGAGCTCGGCCTTGAGCGCGCTGCCGAGCTCGGCAGCGCTCCATACCGCTTTCTTCGACACCTTGCCGACGCTGTGCCATCCTTGCATCAACCAGACGGTCCCAGCCCCGACACGGAATACTTCGCCATGGACATCTTTGGCATCGTCGCTCGCAAGCCAAGCAACCAGGGGTGAAATATGCTGCGGCGCAAACGCATCGAATTCACCTGCTTTGACCTCGCGACCCATGATCGCCGCGGTGGATGGTGTCGCATCAACCGTCAAGCGGGTCCGCGCGATCGGTGCAATCGCATTTGCCGTGACCGCATACTTGGCCATTTCCTTATCAATAATGATGGCCATCGCAGCCAACGCCGCCTTGGCGGACCCATAGTTTGATTGCCCGAGATTGCCGAGCAGACCGGCGTCCGAGGCTGTGTTGATGATTCGGCCGTTGAGGATGTTGCCCTTCTTGTGTTCCTCGCGCCAGTATTCACAAGCGTGACGCGCCATATTGAAGGAGCCCTTCAAATGGACCGCGAGCACGCTGTCCCAGTCCTCCTCACCCATGTTGAAGATCATCCTGTCGCGCAAAATGCCGGCATTGTTTACGATGATGTTCAGCTTGCCGAAATTGTCGAGCGCGCACTCGACGATGCGCTTCGCGCCTTTGAAGTCAGTGACGCTTTCGCCATTGGCGACGGCATCGCCACCCATTTTCTTGATCTCGGTGACGACCTCCTGGGCCGGCGAACCGGTCGGCTGACCGCTACCGTCAAAATGTGCCCCGAGGTCATTGACGACGATTTTCGCCCCCAGCTTGGCCATCTCCAAGGCCTCTTAACGGCCAATGCCGCGACCCGAGCCGGTAATGACCGCAACTTTCCCTTCTAGCAAACGTGACATGACTTCCTCCTCCTGGAAACGTGTTCGACTTTGGCGTGGACGCGACGGATTCCGTCGCGGCTCAGGAAAAACGACGATATGTGTCCCCAAAAGCCGAGTCATGTCAAGAATGGTGTCTGCACAGCGAGCCAACCGTGAAGTCCGCGCCGCCAAGTCAATTCGCCTTTGACCAGCGCCCCGCTTGCGCTTATGGCATTTTGGTACGCCTACGAGCGGCTCGATCCGCCCGCGATCTTTGCCTATCTCAACTCGGCCACAGCCGACGCCGTGAAATCAACTTCCGGCTACGGCGGCGGCCACAAGAAGTAGTGGCAGTGCGCGTTTCGCTCCGGGGACAACCAACAGCGGTCGCTAGCTTCGGGCTGGCGGCATTCGCAGCGGCCGTGTACCGAGGACGTTGGTTGATGGCGCAAGGATCGGTTAGCGCAACGCCAAAATCGTGCGACCGCAAGCTGAATGGGTCGCATCACGGATCGTCCGTAAGGCGTCGCCACGCAACAACTTACCATTGCGACGCAACTGACGAACAGCTTTGGCGACGCATCGGACATAGGCGCCGGGACTGCTCCAAGCATCGGCGTTGGCAGGCGCGGCGCACGGACAAAGTTGGTCGATCGAACAGCCGTCCGCCGTCACCAAGCTAAGGCTCGGTGTTTGAGGACACTTGTCGCAAACGTTGCCGACGCCGTCGCCGTCTTCGTCCAACTGATCGACGTTGGATACTCGCGGGCAATTGTCAACGCCATCGGCGACTCCATCGCCATCGGAATCGACCGCCGGCAACGTATCGGGCAGGGCAGCAAGTACCAGGATATACGTATGGTCACCGGCACGCCCCGACGACAAGACGATCGAAAGCTCGTTCTCGTTCGCAGCCTGGCGTCTGCCGCTGGTCAGCAGAGCACGACTGGCATTGATCTGCGCATCAAGCACCATGGCTTGCCGATGCAGACCCAAACGCTGCCAAAAGCCATTGCCCGTCACGGCAAAGCTCGTCGAGTTGAGTTGCACATTGGTGATCGCCGCCACCCCCCCCGGTTGTTCGACAGGCAAGACCGTGATGTCGAATGAGCCGGTCAGCACCTCGGGCGCGGGCTGTGTCATGCAACGAAGGCACAGCGCCGTAATCGAGCTTTGAGGGCCCAAAACTACATGTCGGATTTCGGCCTTCACGGGCCGCGCTGCGGCAATCACGCACAGCAGAGCCACCCCGAAGAAGCCGACGAACAACCGCTTCATCGACATCAACCTACGCTCGGTAACGCAGAGCCGCAAGCATGTTCGTCTGAAGACCACACTTGAAGCCTCTCAGCATCAAACCGTCTCTGTGTTGATAGCTGCCGAGTTAAAATGGGATGTCGTCTTCGCCGGGAGGAGCCGGTTCCTCACCGTGGGGAACCGAAACACTGCTGTCGCTTGCACCTCGACCGGCACCACCACCTGAACCACCAAGGAAGCGGACGTTCTGGGCAACGATCTCCGTTATGTATCGCTTGTTGCCGTCTTTGTCGTCGTAGTTACGGGTTTGTATCCGACCTTCGACAAAGACCTGGCGCCCTTTGGCGAGATATTGACCGCACGTCTCAGCTTGTTTTCCCCAGACGACAACGTTGTGCCACTCTGTGCGCTCCTGCATTTGTCCTTGCTGGTCGCGCCATTTCTCCGTCGTCGCAACTGGAAACTTCGCGATCGCTTGGCCGTTCGGCGTAAACCGAACCTCGGGATCCTTCCCGAGATTTCCAACGAGTATGACTTTGTTCACCACAGTGTTTCGACGCTAACAAACGCCGATCTGCAGTGTCAAGGCAATCGCTACAACAGGTAGCCAGGCAACGATTGTATGACCGACGATGGGATCAACGGCAGGTCATTCGTCCTCTCCCAATCCTGCGAAGACGATGCCGGCCGATTCGTCCAGCTGAGAAGCCGGAGGACCGGGAAGCAGTCGACAAACAAGGTCAGGCTCCGATACCTTCGTGGCAGCAACCGTGCATCCTCAAGATGTAGTCAGGAGCCTACCTATGAGCAAAGGTTTGATTCGCAGCATGAGTCGCAAGGGAACGCGGAAGTCCAAGAAGCCGCCGGTGGCGGCGAAGGCGGCACCATTGACGGACCCGTCCTGCTGTGAGCGCTGTGGAGCCCTGTTCACGCGCCAGGCTTGGCGGCGGGCAGGCAAGCGCAGCGTCGATCTTCTAGCCCGGGTGGAATGGACGGTCTGTCCGGCTTGCCGGCAGGCTGAACGTGGCGAGTACTTCGGCCGGGTGATCATCGCCGGCGCTTTCGCAGCCGCCCACGAGCCGGAAATTCGCCAGCGCATCCGGAACATCAGCGACCGTGCCCGTTTCACCCAACCTGAACGTCGTGTGGTTTCAGCCGAGCGCAGCCGCAACGTTCTGGAGATCCTGACGACTTCGCAAAAGCTGGCGCACCGCATCGTACGCGAGCTCAAGAAGCAGTACCACGGCCGCGCCAGCTACGCCTGGTCACCGGATGACGGTAGCCTCTACGCCAAATGGGAAAGAGGGTGATGCGGTCTTTGCTGATCGGGCTACAGCCTCGTTGAGCAGTGAATGTCGGGACACCGGGTCGTCGGAGACCGAGCGCAGCAAACCAAGCCCTGCATCGATCAAACGGATCAGCGAACAAGCGGCAGGGATTGCTTTTGACTTTTGGGGCAGATTGCCCGAAATGCTTGCGAGACATGGCCACAGTCATCGACTTCCGGTCACGGCGGATCACGCGCGACGAACCGGCGCGCAAGTTCGTCGTTTGCGAGCAGTGTGGGGAACGGCATCCGATCGTGCGCATGGCCGACGGCTCGTACCATTGTCCAACGGCGTTCGAGGACATTCGACGCTGGTTCTGTCGCAATCGCGGTTGTCGCGCCGCCTGGTTGACACAAACGCCGACAAACCGTTGAGCCGGTCAGCCGTCAGACAGATCTACGCATTCGACGACTCGATGTCGTTCGGGAAGCAGTTGGCAAGCCGCCTCAGCGCCAGTTGCGCACACGTCGCTGTCCACAAGTTCCCCGATGGCGAGAGCCTGGTTCGAGTCTTACCCGTTCTCGACAGCCACCCGATCGTCGTGCGCTCTTTGCACGACCCCAACTCGAAAGTACTGGAAATACTCTTCGCCGCCGACGCCTTGCGTCGAGCCGGAGCCAAACGGCTGACTCTTGTCGCGCCCTATCTTCCGTACATGCGGCAGGACACGGTCTTTCGGCACGGCGAACCGGTCTCCCAACATGTCTTTGCCCGGCTGCTGGCATCGTGGTTCGACCGTGTGCTGACGATCGAAGCGCATCTGCATCGCACCCATCGCTTGAGCGACATCATGCCGGGACGTTCACTTTCGACCGTAAAGGAAATCGCGGCCTGGATCCGCCGACACGCCGACGATTGCTTTGTAGTTGGACCCGACTCGGAGTCGGGGCCACGGGTCCGCGCCATCGCCAAGCACGCCGGCGTACCCTACATCGTCGGGCAGAAGAAGCGGCTGGGCGATCGCCGCGTTCGCATTGCGCTGCCCGCCCTCCCTCAACGCGGCCGCGCTGTGCTTGTCGATGACATCGCCAGCAGCGGCGCCACTCTGGCAGAGGCAACACACGCTCTGCGCAAACGCGGCATCGGACGGATCGAAGCCGTGGTTGTCCACGCTCTCTTCGCCGCGGATGCGATCAAGCGAATCGAGAGGGCAGGCGCGACGCGGGTCCTGTCGTGCGATACGATAGCGCACCCGACCAACGCCATCTCGTTGGCACCTGTCGTCGCCGCGGCGTTGAATCGAGGAAGAGGATGAGCCGGCGTGCGGACAACTTAAATCGGCGATCCAGTGCACCGGTGTTGCGCGTTCTTGGCGCCGCCGAGACCGTCACTGGCAGCCGATTTCTGCTCGACACTCCCACGGCGCGAGTCCTGTTCGACTGTGGGTTGTTTCAAGGATTGAAGGCACTGCGGCTACGCAATTGGCAGGACTTTGCGGTGGACCCTTCTTCGATCGACGCCGTGGTATTGAGCCATGCGCACCTCGATCATTCCGGCTACGTGCCAGCCCTGGTACGCAACGGCTTTCGAGGTGCCATCCATGCGACTCCCACCACATCCGAGCTGTGCGGCATCGTCCTGCCCGATAGCGGCCATGTCCAGGAAGAAGACGCAGCCTACGCCAACCGCAAGGGCTACTCGAAACACACACCCGCCCTCCCCCTCTACACCGAAGACGATGCCCATCGAGCTTTGAAGCAGCTTGTCCAACTACCGTTTGGCGTTGCAAGCGAAGTTGCCAAGAACGTCCAGGTCACGTTTCATCCGGCCGGCCACATACTGGGATCCGCCATCACCGAAGTGATCCTGGATGGCGCGGTCGGTCGCAAGATTGTCTTCAGTGGAGATCTTGGACGCCCGCATCACCCGATCTTGAGGCCGCCGGCAAAGTGTCCGACGTCCGACATCGTGCTGGTCGAATCCACGTACGGCGATCGCGAGCACGAGGACGTCGCATCGATCGAACGTTTTCGCGATGCGATCCTGCGCACGGCGCAACGCGGCGGCATGGTGGTCATTCCGTCCTTTGCCGTCGACCGTACCGAAGTCGTGCTCTTCCACCTGCGGCGGTTGATGCTCGAGGGCCTGGCACCCAAGCTACCTGTGTTCGTCGACAGCCCGATGGCACTCGCGACCCTTCAGGTTTACCGCAATGCGACGAAGTATGGCAGCAGCGAAATCAACCCGGCTCTCCAGAACGACGATGACCCGTTCGATCCCGGGACGCTGATCGAGGCTCGCCGCGTCGAGGAATCGATGGCCATCAACGAGCAAGACGGCCCCGGAATCATCATATCGGCTTCTGGAATGGCCACCGGCGGCCGGGTCCTGCACCATCTGATGCGACGTCTCACCGAGCCACGCAACACCGTCATGCTGGTCGGCTTTCAAGCCGAGGGGACACGTGGTCGTGCGTTGCTCGACGGCGCCCGCAACCTCAAGCTGCTCGGCCGCTACGTTGCCGTCCGCGCCGAGATCGTCGATGTGCCGGCCTTCTCTGTTCACGCCGATCGCTCGGAGATCATCGACTGGCTTCGCGGCGCGCCGAGACCACCGGAGGTGGCTCTCGTGATTCACGGAGAACCCAAGGCCAGTCGCTCGCTACGCGACACCATCGATCAAGAGCTTGGTTGGAATGCCGCGGTTCCACGTTACCTGGAACAGGTCCGCCTCGACTAGGAGAATCCATGCGATCAAGCATGCAGACCCGTCGCCATCATCACTCGCCGCAGCCGTTTGAGGAGCACGGATGTTTCGTCTGAAGCATCTGGCGATCGATACGCTGAGCGAGCACGTCATCTTCATTCACGAAGATGCGGTGCGCGGCGGCAACTTGGGATTCCGCCCGCTCGACCGCGTGAGCGTCGTCGGCATCGATGCAGCGACGGGTACGACACATGAGGTCACAGGCGTTCTGAATTTCTGCCGCAACGCCTTGATCAACGCCGATGAAATCGGGCTTTCCGAAGTAGCATACCGCGACTTGGCACTGGCCGAGGGCAGCGACGTTCGCGCCGCACTCGCTCCTGCTCCCAAGAGCCTCGATTTGGTGCGAAGCAAGCTCGAGGGCAAGCGCCTCGATCAAAGCGGCTTCGACGAGATCCTCTTCGATGTGGTGCGCAACCGTTACTCGAAAGTCGAGCTGTCGATGTTCGTCCTCGCCTGCGCGTTGCAAACGCTCGACCTCGACGAGCTCGTCGCGCTGACCCGCGCGATGATCGGCAGCGGCACGAGCCTGCGCTTCCAGCACAAGCCCATCGCCGACAAACATTGCATCGGTGGCATTCCGGGAAACCGCACGACCATGGTGGTGGTGCCGATCCTCGCCTCGTTGGGTTTAACCGTACCGAAAACGTCCTCGCGAGCGATTACTAGCCCGGCGGGAACGGCAGATACGATGGGAGTGCTGGCGGACGTCGCACTGGAGCCACGGCGCTTGTACCGGGTCATCGAGTCGGCCGGCGGCTGCATCGCCTGGGGCGGCGCACTTGGCCTGGCACCCGCAGACGACATCCTGATCACCGTGGAACGGCCGATGGAAATCGACACCGAAGCGCAGATGGTGGCTTCGATCCTTTCCAAGAAGAAAACCGCCGGTGCCACACACGCGCTACTCGACATCCCGGTCGGATCGACATCGAAGGTTCGCAGCGCACAAGCAGCGCAACGCCTCGAACAACTCTTTCGCGCCGTCGCCGAACGTATCGATCTGGTGATTGACGTCGTGATCACCGAAGCCCGCGGGCCCATCGGCTGGGGCATTGGACCCCGCTTGGAGGCAGTCGACGTGCTGGCGGTACTGCGTCGTACGCCCGGTGCCCCCAACGATTTGCGAGAAAAGTCGCTCTACTTGGCCGCGCGTATTCTCGAGCTCGTCGGCGGCTACTCGCCGGGCACTGGTTACCGGGCAGCACAACAAGCCCTCGATGCGGGAAAGGCCGAGGAAGCATTCGCACGGATCGTCGCGGCACAAGGCGAACGTCCGCTCCCGCCTCCCGCTCAATTCTGTCACACGTTTCAATCACCGGCCGATGGCCGCATTCGCGAAATCGATTGTTGGGAAATTGCGCGGGTGGCCAAGCAAGCCGGCGCACCGGCGAATATTTCCGCCGGCGTTCGTTTGCTCCGTACCGTGGGTGACATTGTCGCCAAGGGTGAGCCGTTGTTCGAAATCCACGCCCAGAGCAGCGCGCAGCTCGAAATGGGCCGTACATATGCCGAGTCGCACGCCGCTATCTTCTCGTTCGGATTCTAAGTCGTCGGAACCGACGGCGGTCCGCATAGCAGCTTTCGGGAAGCGTCGACCCGGCGATTCGCTATCTCAGCCGGGGCTGGTCAATACGCTTCGTGGCAGGGAATTTGGACTGGACAGAGTCTGCGACCTTGGGGAGAACGGACAGGAAGAGCGGAGGTATGCATGCAGCTGCCACTACAGGTCACGTTTCGGGGTATGGAACCATCGGCAGCCGTTGAGCAGCGGATACGAGAGCGCTCGGAAAAGCTCAACCGCTACCACGACCGGATCATTTCGTGCCGCGTGGTTGTCGAGACACCCCATCGGCATCACCACCAAGGCAAGCTGTTCCACGTGCGAATCGATTTGACGGTACCGCAACATGAGCTGGTGGTAAACCGCGAGCCCGAACACAAGCCGCACGAAGACATATACGTTGCCATACGCGACGCCTTCGATGCGGCTCAAAGGCAACTAGAGGACCTATCGCGAAGGCAACAAGGACTCGTGAAGCATCACGAAACGAGCCCCGTTCCGAATCAGGGCCGCAGCTAGTGGAGGAAATCCTCAAGCCCGCGTCGAGCGCAAATCTCCCGGAGCCGTTTCAGACCGCGGTTCTCGAGCTGGCGGATGCGCTCGCGGCTGACACCGAATTGAGTTCCGAGCTCCTCCAAGGTTTCGGTGTCATCGTCGTCGAGGCCGAAGCGTTGGCGCACGATGATGCGTTCGCGCTGCGGCAGCTGTTGCAAAGCGAGCTCGAGCTGGTTGCGCAAGGAGCTTTGCTCGGCCTGTTCGTCGGGTTCTCCACCCTCGGCAGCCAGCGTGCTCTCTACGGTACGTTCATCGTCTTCCCCGAGCGGAGCATCCGACGACACGAACTGAAAGGCTTGAGCCATCTCTTCGAAACGCTCGCGCTCCATCCCCTGGGCGGTGGCCAGCTCATGGCGTGAGACTGGACCTTCCTTCTCTGCTGCGCGCTCGGTCGCGTCGCGGTTCACGCGCCGGCGGAATTGGTTCCAATGCACCGGCATGCGGATCAACGAACCCTGGGTGTCGGCGGCGCGGCTCAGCTGCTGCCAGATCCACCACGTGGCATAGGTGCTGAACTTGATGTTACGCTCTGGGTCGTACTTCTCGATCGCGCGCATCAAGCCGATGGATCCTTCCTGAAAGAGATCCAACATCGACAACGACGGATGGTGATAGCGGCGCGCAAACACGTTCACCAACCGCAGGTTCGCCCGCAACATCTCGTCGCGCACTTCTCGGTATTCCGTCAGCTCTTGCGTCAGCTGCTTGACGAACTGTTTGAGCCGAGGCCGGGCCAAACCCGAAGCCTGTCCGGCACGTTGATTGCGCATTGCCATGCGCGCGAAGTTGAGAATTGCCAGCGCTTCGCGCTCACGGAAATCTTCGTCCGGGCTGATCACCCCGCGACCGCGATCGACCAGCGCCGCCTGGCACAGACGCCGGGCGCCGCGCAGCGTCCGTCGTATGCGATTGCGCGCGCGAACGATGCGACGGGCTAGGACCTCCTCCTCGCTACGCGTTAACAGCGATGTGGTTGCGAGATCGGCTGAGAAAAGTGTCTCAGCGTCCATCGCCCCGAGATGGCTTTCGTCCTGCTCCGATTCATCGGCTTCGGAAAGCACCCCACCCGTCGCCGGCGACTCCGCAGTCGATGTAAATTCACCTTCACCTTCGTTGAGGAATTCTGTGTCGAACATCGAAGGGTTTGACGAAGATGCGGGGCGAAAATTCACCGAATCGGCAAGCCTATGGCTCGATCGCGGTTCCACAATCGTTTCCCCAGCAACTCTCAGGCCGTACACTCAGGAACCCCGGTCGATCACGGTTCGACCTCCGCGGCCGCCGGCGATTCACGCACAACGCCGAACTTTGCAGCACCAAATGGCACGTACCCCTCATCGTGACTTCGACGGGCGCCTCTCGTTCGTTGGAAGTATCTAGACAGCTGTTCGCAGGAGAGCGAAAGTAAAATCGGCACTTGTAGCCTCGCCGCCTCGAAATTCGTGGCAGGAAACTTGCCCTCGAAAGCAACGAGAAAGGTGGAGCCGATCCATGAAAAAGAAGGATATAGTGGGTCTGGCAAGCGACCTTCGCAGACAACGCGACGCCATCTACAAAACCGTCGTCGACACCGAAGCGGACCTCAGTTTTATCAACGAGGAGCGCGAGAGTGAGTTGGAGGAGCGGGCTCAGGAGGAACGCTCCGCACGCTTGTTTGCGCGGCTCGACGAGCGCGGCAAACGCGAAATAGAGGCCATCGATGCGGCACTGCAGCGCATCGTCGACGGCAGCTACGGCAAGTGCACGAGTTGCGGTGAAGCCATCCTCTTGCCACGCCTCAAAGCCCTGCCGGCGACGAGCTTCTGCATCGCGTGCGCCCACGATCGCGAAATAGCGGGGCCGCCCCGTGGAACCGAGGAGCTAGAACGGCCGCAGCGTGGCGCCTTGCCGCCCGACCTCAATCTGCTCTCGGAACGCGAGGTCGAAGCAGCGCTGCGAGAGATGGTGCGTGAAGATGGACGCGTCGACACCGATGAACTGCGGATCGTCAGCCGCCACGGCGTCGTCTACCTCGACGGCGTCGTTCCGAGCGAGGCCGAACGTCAAATTCTCCATAAGCTGCTGACGGATATTGCGGGGGTGCAGGAGGTCGTCGATCGCTTGCAAGTCAACAATCTATTTTGGGAGCGAGCGGATCGCGACAAGCCGGGCGCTGCGGCAGAGGTGGAGCTCGCGCGCGAGCCGCCCTCCACCGAGGACATCGTCGAAAATCTCGAGGATGGTCTCGAATACAGTGCTCCCGAGAAGCCGACCTCGGACGAGGAGTGAGCCGGCCTCAGGGTGCAGGGCGTCGCTGCACCCTCCGTCTTG
>JACQEN010000051.1 GCA_016200585.1 Deltaproteobacteria bacterium | reverse complement strand
GAGAACCTTGGCGACCTGCGCGAATTCGCGCCGCTGTATCGGCTGGCGCGGGACCACGGGTTGAGACTGAAGGCGCATGCCGGCGAGCTGCTCGGCCCCGAAGCGGTTCGCGGCGCCGTCGAGATTCTGGAGCTCGACGCCGTACAGCACGGTATTCGTGCCGTCGAAGACCCCCATGTGGCCGATCTCCTCGCTGAGCGCGGCACGCTTCTGCACCTTTGCCCGACCAGCAATGTTTCACTCGGTGTCGTCGACACCATGGAGACTCACCCGGCGCGGCGGTTGCACGAGCACGGCGTGCGCATCACGGTCAACACCGACGACTACGCTTTGTTCGGGGCCGAGGTTACGGACGAATTGCTGAACCTCCGGCGCATGGGCTTCGACACCGAAGCCATCGCCGACATCGTTGACAACGGCCTGTCGCAAATCCGCTGAGCCGCGACTCACACCGGCTCCAGCCCGGCAAACTTCAGCAGCAGTTTCTTGCGCCCGACGGAGTTGAAGAACACTGTCGCCTTCTGGCTGTCGCCGCTCCCTTCGACGCGCTGCACGGTGCCGACGCCGAAGCTGGCGTGGCGCACACGCGCTCCGACGCGCAATCCGTCTTCGTACTCGACGTGAACCTCACGCGGTGAGGGTACGCGCGGCGGCGCCTGCATTTCCTCGATGCGCTGGCGTGCCGCCTCCCACTTCTGCGCCTGGTAGCCGATCTCGTGCAGTAGCTCGGCGGGAACTTCGTCGACAAAACGGCTGCGGTCGTTGGTCTGGAAATCGCCGAACACACGGCGGCGGCGCGCGTGGGTCAGGTAAAGCTTCTCCCTGGCACGCGTCATGCCGACGTAGCAAAGGCGCCGCTCCTCCTCGATGTCCTCGTCCACCTTCTTCGAATGCGGGAACAACCCCTCTTCCATTGCCGTCATGAAAACGACGGGATACTCGAGGCCTTTGGCCGAATGCATCGTCATCAACGTCGCCCGATCGGCTCCCTGCTCGTATGAGTCGATATCGCTCTTGAGGGCTACCTGCTCGAGGTAGTCGTTGAGCGTCTGATCGTTGGCGACGTACTCCTCCATGCCCTTCAACAGCTCCTCGACGTTCTGCCAACGCTCCTGCGCTTCCTCACTCGGGTCGTCACGCAAGGTCGGCCCATAACCGGTCTGCTCGACGATGCGCGCCGTCAGCTCGGGAAACGGCACCGTACCAACCATGTTCCGAAACGAGTCGATGAGCGACACGAAGGCTCCAACCTTTTCCGTCGCCGCCGACTTCAGGGCATTCTGCTGCAGGGCGCGCCGGCAGGCCGCAAGAAAACTCCCGGCTTCATTCTCCAACGCACTGATGCGTTCCACCGTGGTGCTGCCGATACCACGCACCGGAACGTTGACGATGCGCTTCGCCGCGACGGAGTCGGCCGGATTCACCACGACTCGCAAGTACGCCAGCACATCCTTCACTTCGGCGCGCGCGAAAAACCGGATGCCGCCGACGAGTGAATACGGGATACGATTGCGTGTCAGTGTTTCTTCGAACGGCCGCGACTGGGCGTTGGCGCGGTAGAAGATGGCGCAATCGCGCAGCGCGCGTCCCTGGCGTTGCAAGCGCAGCATCTCGCCCGCCACCCAGCGCGCCTCCTCGAGGTCGTCGTCGAGTAGTGCCACGGTCACCTTGTCGCCGCGCGGATTTTCCGTCCACAAGGTCTTGCCCTTGCGCTGAGTATTCTTGGCAACCACGGCTCCGGCCGCATCGAGAATGGTCCCGGTGGAGCGGTAGTTCTGCTCCAGCCGGATCACGGTGGCATCCGGATAGTCGCGTTCGAAGTCGAGAATGTTGCTGATCTCGGCGCCGCGCCAACGGTAGATCGACTGATCCTCGTCGCCGACGACGCACAGGTTACGATGCTCGCCGGCAAGCAGGTTGGTAAGTCGGTACTGCACACGATTGGTGTCCTGGTACTCGTCGACCAAGACATGCCACAGACGATCGCGGTAGCGATTGAGAATGTCGGGACGCTCCTCGAACAAATGCACGGTCAGCATCAGCAGGTCGCCGAAGTCGAGCGCGTTGGCTCGTTTCATCTTCTGTTGATATTGGGCGTAGACCTCGGCGGCGCGCTCCTGCCAGACATCGTTGCGCTGGTAGTGTTGCGGGAAGATACCGCGGTTCTTGGCCGAGTCGATCATGTGGGCGGCCAGACGCGGGCTGAGCAGCTGTTCGTCGATGTCGAGATCGCGCAGGCAATCCTTGATCAAGCGCTCCTGGTCCTGATCGTCGTAGATGACGAAGTCGCGCGTATAGCCTAGCGCCTCGATATCGCGTCGCAGAATGCGTACGCACGCCGAGTGGAAGGTCGACACCCACGGCGGCTCGCCGTCTCCGAGCAGGCGCTGCAGGCGCTCCTTCAACTCACCGGCAGCCTTGTTGGTGAAAGTTACGGCGAGAATCCGCCACGCCGGCACGTTGCGATCGCCGACGAGATAGGCGACACGATGCGTCAGCGTACGGGTTTTGCCGGAGCCGGCACCCGCCAGGATCAGCAGCGGGCCGCCGTCGTGCAGCACGGCTTGTCGTTGTGCTTGATTGAGAGAAGAAAGCAGATCACCCATCCGTCACAGCCCCGCCGTCATCGATTTACGTTGGTTTGTTCGGAGAACAAACGAGCGTAGTAACATGCGTGATGGTGTGCCGGAAGAGTGGCGGCGCAACATCCGCAACATTGTCGTCTCGAAGGCCTGCGGACCTCGAGATCGAGATCGACGAATGCTCGCCGACTCAAAGCACCAGTGTGAACGTCGTGCCCAGGTGACCGGTTTCGAAGCTCACCGATCCGCCGCGGACTTCGGCGACGGCTTTGACGATCGCCAGCCCCAGGCCGGTGCCGCCATGATCGCGTTCGGTGGTAAAGAAGCGCTCAAAGACCCGCTGGCGGTTGCCTTCGCTGATGCCCGAACCATGATCGGACACGGTGATCGACACTCGCTTGCCGAGGTCGCGAACGATCACGTCGACCGGCTGGCCGTTACCGTGGCGCACCGCATTATCGACGAGATTGCGCAGGGCAGTCTCCAGGTGATCCGGATTGATGGTGATCGATTGCGGCGCATCGGCAAGCTCCAAGCGCACGCGGCCGTCGTAACGGTGCATGAGCTGGCTCAGGAACACGCGCAGCTCGATGCGTTCCGCGGCATCGGGCGAACGCTGGATACGCGCCAGTTGCAGCAGACGCGTGACCAGCCGTTCCATGCGTGCCGCATCGGCATCGACGTTTTCCAGAAAGCGCTGTCGTTGCGCATCGCTCATGCCTTGCCAATCTTCGCGTAGCAGCTCCATGGCACCACGAATCCCGGTCAGAGGCGTCTTCAGCTCGTGGCTGACCGTGCTGGCGAACTGCTCGATGTACTCGGCCCGATCGGTGAGCTGACGCGTCATGCGCTGCAGGGCGCCGGCGAGGGTTGCGACTTCACCGGGAACCGTACCACTCGGCGCCAGCGACGCCGCCGGCTCACCCCGAGCGATGGCCTCAGCCGCCGAGGTGATGGCGCGCACCGGACGCGCAATGCGGCGCGAAAACAGCAAACTGATGATGACCGTCATACCGATGCACAGTGCGAGCGCTGCCAGCACCGTGTAGCGCAGCTCCCAGACTGCCTCGAGTGGACTGCTGCTGGTGCGCGACATGTAAACCGCCCCGATGACGCTCCCGTCGTGAACGATCGGCGTCGCCGTAAACACCCGCACCGTCCCGCGGCGACTGAAGCTGTTCAAAGGCGGCGGCGGCTGGTCACGCACCCGTTGCCGCGCCACGGCTGCGTATTGACCGGAAAGAGCCTCACGAACTTCGGGGAGATGCGTGTAGCACGCACCGCGCTGACCGTTGGTGCTGGCGACAACGCAGCCGTCGGCGTTGAGCACACGGGCGCCGCTGAGGTTGGTACTCTTGCTGCGAACCATCAGCGGCTCGACTCGTGAACCCGCTCGCCATTCCGGTCCATCACCAGGCTGCACCGTACGCTCCGGCAGCGCTGCCGGCGGCAGCAACGCATATTGCAGCGGCAGCAGCGCTTCAATCGGCGTCAACACGGGGGGTTCCCGCCCGACAGACGATTCGCCGCGCTCTTCCAACCAACGCTCGCGCCAGGCCTCGCCGATCAGCACCGATTCGGCAATCAGTTGCTGCTCGGTCAAGCGCACCAGGTGACCGTCCCACAAACGTAGGAAAACGACCGCAAACACCGGGACAAGAAGGATGAAGGCGTTGGCGGTCAGCAGTAGATAACGAATCGAGGGTCCCTTGCGCATCGCTTCCAAGCCAGCATCAATCGGCGGTCATCGCTGTGTCAACTATTCCCGCAGACGATAGCCGACGCCGTAGACGGTCTCGACCGGATCACCACCGAGGTCGCTGAACTTGCGCCGGATGCGGCGGATGTGACTGTCGATGGTGCGATCGGTGATCGCGTGTCCGAGGCCGTAGGCGCGATCGACGAGCTCACCGCGGCTGTAGACCTTGCCCTGCAACCCCATCAACGAGCGCAGAAGCCCGAACTCGGTAACCGTGAGGACGACCTCTTTGTCGTTCCAAAAGCAGCGGTGACGCTGCAAATCGAGAAGCAGCCCGCCACGGCGCAACGGTGCTTCCTCGGAAATGTCGACCGGCGCCCCGCTGCGGCGCAGCATGGCTTTGATGCGCGCCACGAGCTCGCGCGGACTGAACGGCTTGGTGACGTAATCGTCGGCGCCGATCTCCAAACCGAGGACGCGGTCGAGCTCGTCGTCACGACTGGAGAGAAAAAGAATCGGCACCTGGCTGCGTTCGCGAATGCGACGGCAGACCTCAATCCCGTCGAGCTCCGGCATGATGATGTCGAGAACGATGACGTCGACCGGTTGCTCGCGGAAGATCTGCAAGGCCACCGCACCGTTGGCTGCCTCGACAACGGTATGCCCCGCCTTCTCCAGGGCAAAACGAACGACCTCGCGGATGTGTCCGTCGTCATCGACCACGAGAATCGAAGCCATGCTATTTCCTATTTGCCACCCCGACAGCGATTGCACAAAGCCCGAGCTCAATCCGCCGATCGACGCTCGTCATGCCACCGCTTGAACGCGTTCACCTTCGGGGTCCTGCGGCGCTTCGGCAATCGCCAGCAAACTGGTCCACAACGTTGCGCGGCGATGTGCGAGCCCGAGCTCGGTGATCTCTCGCGCCAACTGTTGTCGCCGCACCTCGTCGTGGCTGCCTTCGTACTTGGCCAAGAGCTCCGAGAGCGAGAGCGTCGTGTCGTCGACGCGGACCATTTCACAATCCGGCAGAAGGGTTTGCATGTCGAGTACCAGGCGGGTCGGCCGGTCGGCGAGGGTGCCGCGAAAAGCCGCACTGGCTCCGCCGGGACGCTCGCAAGTAACGAAGACATCGGAATCGGGCTGCGGATCGGTTTCCGCTGCAGGACTGATTGAATTCAGTCGCCCGCTCGGAAGTGGCGACGATCGCACGCTGCGACGCCTTTCGACGATGCCGATGACCGCGTCGAGGACGCGGCTCGTACCAAGATGCATGATGCGACGCGGCTGCGTCATGGCGGTCTGGATCGGGGCAACGGTAAAGCTGGCTCGCAGCCGCAGTCCCGGGCTCAGCTTGAACCCTTCATCGTTGGCGAACTCCGCCGCGAAGCTCGTTGTGACCGCCTTCTGCGGTACGAGGCCGGCGACCTCGTAGCTGAAGATGCCCGGCGCATCTTCACTCACCAGAGTGGAGCTTCCACCGGCAAGACGGATCGCCCCGAACTCCTCACGCACCGCCCAACGCGGGCCGACGCCGGCGCCACGCACGGGCCGTCCAGCACCGAGGGCAAGGCCGGACACTACCGTGTTGCGAGGCAGAACCAGCGCGAACGACGCATGAATGGTCGCTGCGGTCGGATTGACCAAGGTCTGCTTCAGCGTCAGACGTGTAGCCTCGGCACCGCCGGTCATCACAATTTCGCCCTCCTGGGCGGGCATGAGCCGCTGGCCGGTGGCGGGATCGATACCGAGCCCTCCTCCCGCCACACGAATGATCGGACGCAGCAGCGTAACCAACAAGCAAAAGATCTGTCTACCAACGACAGCCAAAGGCTCGAGCTCCATCCCTGATCCTCCTTGCAAGCCAATCGACCACAGGCCTTTGCAGAGGTAATGGGTGGGGCGAGGCACGCTTGTGACGGAATTGTGGCAAACCTGTGCAAGTGACGAGAATGGGCAGCGGGAGCGCGAAGGTCCAAGTGTGGGCGGTGATCGACGCTACAGGCGATTGGCGGGGCGGCCGAAGCCAAACGATCTCAGCAGCTGCCGAGCGCGGCGTTCACGGCGGCGATGATCTCGTCGACCGTGATCGCACCGTCGCCGTTGACGTCACCAGCCGAACAACCGTCGAGCGTCATCTCACCGAGGGCAATCGACACCATGTGCACCAGCTCATCGACGGTGACGGTTTGTGACCCGTCGCAATCGCCGGCACAAGCCGCCGGAGCGGTAACGGTGACGCTCACCGTTGCAAGATTGGAGTCGGTCGAACCATCCCACGCCGCAAAGGTAAACTGATCCTGGCCGTGGAAGCCTGCTTCCGGGAGATAGCGCGCCGATATTCCGGAGAGTGCAACTGTACCGTGGTCGGGTTGAGAGACGATACGCAGAGTCAACGCATTGCTATCGGCGTCGGATGCTTGCAGAACCAGGGTCGCCGCAACATCGCGCGGCGTGCGGATGCTGGCATCGCTGACCTGTGCCGGGTGATTCGAATTCGCTCGTTCACTCGACGGGCCGCCGTGGCAGGTGTAGCAACCGATTTGAAAGCCGCGCCAGAAGCTCTTGGTGCCGAAGTGTGTACTGAGGGTGCGGTCAGCTTGCGATCGAGACAGAACTGTCCCTCGATAGTCGTCGCCGTGGCAGCTGCGGCAAGCGCTACTGTTGCCTTCGGCAGCATCTGCATGGCTGTCTACCCAAACCTGGCCGATCGGGTGCATTCCGTGCGGGCCGCCATCGATCGTAATCGGACTGAAGGCGTGGCAGGCGGTGCATTCACTCAGTGAGCCGACATGGCCTTGGCGCTGCAGGCTCTGCAGATTGTCGTTGCGATGCGAGCTCGGAAACTCGGCGTGCGTCGACCCGTGGCACGCTTCGCACGCCAGGCCTCCGTGACCAGTCGAGAAGCGGTACAACGAACGACCCGCGACCGGCTTGTCGCTGTTGGTGGCGTACGTCAGATCGGCCGGCTGACGAACGTTCCCGTTGTCGTCGAACGCCGAGGTGTAGCGCAGGTCGCCGCTGTTCGTAGTCGCCGTGCCGGTGTGGCAACTCTGGCATACCGGCTCGTCGAGCCAGCCGGTGCGCTCGGACGCCGCCACCGCCAACATGTCGCCATGGCAGCTCTGACATTGAATGGCGCGACTGCCGTCGGCGGCAACCACGTTGCCCATGACGCCGCGCAGACAACGAGTAACGGCACCAGGATGGCAGCGGTAACAGGCAGAACGATTCTCGGTCGCCGACAACGGCAGGTTGGTCACCGGATCGAGGACATTTGCCATACGGCTGTGGACCGATTGTGTCAGCGGTGGAATCCCCTCGATACCGCTGCCGGGAAGCGCTTCGGACAGATGACAGCGTGCACATAAGATCGATTTGCCGCCGACCGCTGTGGCGAACAGACCTGCCGGGTCGTAGCCGGCACTCTGCAACGCCGCTTGGAAGGAAGGTCGCGGCCCCTCACGATCGTCATGCAGGCGAAGAATGTTGAGACGCATATCGTGTTGCGGGTCAGGATCGTTGACCCAGCCGTCCAGCGGTTCCGCGGCAATGCTGGTGTTGGAAGCGTGGCAGCTGCTGCAATCCATCTCGTTGGAAACGGGTAGGACGATATCGGTCGTCGCCAAGACCGCCCCGCTGCCGTCGCGCGCCACCAGACGCATCAAGGGATATGTGTTCTTGCGGCCGGCATCGTCATACGGGGTAAGCGGAATTCCCTCGGCGATGAACCATCCCGAAGCAGCATCAAAGACCATCGCCTGCGGTTGGTTTGAGGTTCCGGGCATTGCCAGATGCGTGAGCCCGATATCGGGTTGCAGGGAAACGCCGAACAGATCGTTGACGAAGGACCAGAAATTCGTCTTGCCGATCGACGTACGATTGATCGAGCCGTCGGGATCAGCAACCGCTTCATAGGT
>JACQEN010000050.1 GCA_016200585.1 Deltaproteobacteria bacterium | reverse complement strand
TGTGATCGAGGAACTCGTCGACACTGCGCGCCCGCGCCAAGCGGAAGGCGGGGGGTTTCAGCAGCGACGGAACTTGCGTGACGTCGTTGCGCTCGGCGTAGCGCGCCAGGCTGCCCAAGCCGATGATCAGCAAGGCGATGCCGCCGGTGCGCATGAGTAGACGTCGCGAACCTTCGGCGCCGCACACCCGGCTGTGGGCATAGAGCAAGCAGGTGAGCACCACGAGCGAGCCACCCCACGCCAGAATCCGGCCGGTCGACTCGGCATTGAACGCAAAGGCATAGTAGTCGGTAAACTGATCGAGCAGGCTCAGCACAACGCCGGCCAGCACGGCGACGGCACAGTGCTCGACGAAATAGAAGCGGTGCGACGACACACGCCCGGCAACCGACCAACCCAGCGCCCACAGCAACACGATGGTTGCCAGCGGCACCAGCTGCGCCAGGTGTTGCACGAACGCCACCTTTTGGAATGTGTGCAGGTAGGTCAGCCCAAGGAGATACGCGACGCCGAGCGCCAGGGCAAAAGCCGCGCCGGACGGCGAATGAAAGACACCGCCGTCACCGACATGAGGCTGCGCCGCTTCAACCGCATGGGCGGCAGCACGAAAGCGCAGCTCGGTCTCGCCGATGCGCAAACGCATGTCGTCGCCGATGCGTATGCGTTCGATGCGGCGTCCCGACGGCAGCCGGAAGGTCCCGTTGAGGGTTGCCAGATCCGTTGCCACGAAATTCCCATCCGCATCGCGCTCGATGCGCAGGTGCTCGGGTGAAATGTAGCGATCGTCGAGGATCACATCGTTCGTATAGGCACGCCCGATTTGGAGCGGCAGCGTGTCGAGCCGCAGGCGCTGTGTCACCCGGCCGGCACGATCGAGGAATTCGATGAACATCAGTTCGACCACGACAGCGCCTCGAGGTAGTGCCGCGTGAATCGCTGAATGCTTTCGAACGTGACGCCATTGATCGACACCGCCGTCTGCACGCCGTCGGTATTGTGATTGAGCGAAGCGGCCTTGAGGACGGCGTCGTACAAGCCGGAGAGCTTCTTGTAGGCGCGCACGCACAGCACCACCTTCCAGGCCGTCCCTGGCCGCTCGACGTAACTCGACTCGCATTCGTAGCGCGTCAGGTCGTCGTCGCTGCCGCGTGTCCCGAGCAGCGTTCCAAACGTGCTCTCGTACAGCGCCGAGAACTGAAAGCGATTGAGCTGATCGCTGCGTAGCAGCAGATGTTGCAGACTGATGCTTCCCGAGCTGCGCTCCTCGGTGAGAAAGATGCTGTCCTCGAGGGAACAGTCGTAGCGCACCACTTCGTACGGACGGTCGTCCTGCGCCTTCTCGGTGTGTCCCCAGCATTTGAAGAACGACGCCAGCTTGCCCGGCAGTTTGTATTCACCGAGCGCGACCGGCTCGAACGGCTGCGCCAGCAAGCGCGCCATGTAGACGTCTTGATTGGCACGCAACTGTTCGCCGACCAGATCAAGCAGAGAAGCCGGACGCTGAAATTGCGGATCGAGCGTCGCCTTGACGAGCGCAGCGGCGTACTTTGCGGGAACCAGGAAACTGAGCTCGTCGCCGGCCGTGGCGACGTTGATGCCAACCACCTGCCCCGACGGTGTGATCGTCGGTCCACCGCTCATCCCGGGGTTGATGGCACCGGTAAAATGAATTTTCTCGTAGAGCGATTCTTCCAACAACCCGTTGTACGTGCCTTCGACGATGCTCGATCCGAGGTCGTAAGGGTTGCCCAACGAAAACAGGCGCTGGCCCTTCGGCGGTAGCGCCTCCTGAAACGCAAAGGATGCGGGACTCGTCGTCTCGGCACGAACGACGGCAAGGTCGTGGACGACGTCGATGTTTTCGACCTCGAGCGGAATCGTTGCGCCGTTGTCGTACACCAGCTCGGCACGATGACGCTCGGGAGCGTGTACGATCTCGGAAACGACGTGGTAGTTGGTAACCAGGTGATGCGGCCCGACAAAGAAACCCGAGCCGATGACCGACTTCGACTCCGTGGCACGATCGACGATGCGCACCTGCACGACGCGGTTGGCGAAACGCTTGAACACCTCCTGCGTCGGTAGCGGCGCTTCGGCAACGGCCAGCCGACTGAGGGCAGCCATCAGAAGAAAACAGGGGATCATGCGGATGTTGCGGTGCATGGATTCCTCTCTACACGTCGGCAACGACGGACACAAAGATGGTCTTGAGAAGGGCCTTTCTCCCCTCGTGGAACCACACTTGCCTCGCACCGCGGGCGCACGATAGCCACGTCCGAATGTCTTCCCTCTTGCGCCCCTCTCTCGCCAACAATCTTTGGAAGATGCACGTCGTGCGTCTGTTCTTCTGGATGCACTTCATGTCGTCGGTGCTGGTGCCGTTCTTCCGTGATTGGGGCGGCATTTCGTACACGCAGATCTTCACGCTTAACGCCTGGTTCATGTTCTGCAACTTCCTGCTCGAGGTTCCGACCGGCACGATCGCCGACGTCTTCGGACGCAGGACATCGCTCATCCTTGGTTGTCTCGCCGCGGTCGTCGGATGGCTGACGTATTCGAGCATTCCCGACTTTCGGGTCTTTCTGGTCGGCGAGGTTCTGCTGGCGACGTCGATGACGTTGATCTCCGGCGCCGACGAAGCGTTGATCTACGACAGCTTGGATCAGCTCGGCCGCCGCGACGAAGCGCAACGGATCTTCGGCCGCTTGGAATCGGCGAAGCTGGCCGGAATCATCATCGGCGCCCTAGCCGGCGGCTTCATCGCTGCCACTTTCGGCTTGCGTGCTCCGATGCTGGCCCAGTGCATCCCCAACCTGATCGCTGCCGCAACCGCCTTCAGCCTCAAAGAACCGCCGCGACCGCGTGCCACGCGCAGCTTGGAAGCCTACCGCCGAACGCTCGGCGCGGGTCTGCGGCACCTGCGCGATCACAGGACGCTACGCGTCCTCGCCGCCGACATGGTCACCGCCGCGACTCTCGCCTGGCTGATCATCTGGTTGTATCAACCGCAACTCGAACGCGTCGGCATCGGCATGCGCTATTTCGGGTTGGTGCACGGTGCGATGTGCGCCGGGCAGATCCTGCTGCTCAGCAACATCGACCGCGTCGCCGCGTTCCTCGGCTCGCAACGACGTTATCTTTTCCTCAGCGCCATCGCGCCCGGCTTCGCCTATCTCGCCCTCGGGCTGTCAAACCATCTGCCCGTCGTCGTCGCGGCAATCGTCGGCGCGGCGGCCTTCGGCCTCTCACGACCGGCGGTCTTCATGGCTCACATGAACGCCTCCATTCCGTCGGAGCAGCGCGCCACGGTGCTGTCCTCCATCTCCATGCTGCGCACCCTGGCCGTTGCCGTTGCCAATCCGCTCGCCGGTTGGCTTGTCGACTGGTCGATGCAAGGCGCGCTCATCACGCTGGGGATCGTCGCACTGGTCGTCGCCACGGTCAGTCGGGTCGAGGAAGCCCACCTGGTTGCGCATTAGTCGCAGGCGCTACGGTTGCCTGGGGGCCGCCTCTTGATAGAGTTGCCGCCATGTCGAAGAACGAATCGTTCCGTTTCTACGCCGCGGAAGTGTCCTACTTCTCCGGCAAGGTCCGTCCGATCTTTCGCTACAAGGGCATCCCCTACGAAGAGATCGATCCAACGCCGCAGGTCTACCGCGACGTCATCGAGCCGCGTACCGGATTGCGTTTCATCCCGATCGTGGTCACGCCGGAAGACCAAACGCTGCAAGACACCAGTGAGATCCTCGACGCGCTCGAGGCGCGGTTTCCAAATCCTCCCGTCTACCCGACCACACCGGTGCAGCGCGTCGTTGCCTATCTGATCGAGGTCTACGCCGACGAGTTCATGGTGTTGCCGGCGATGCATTACCGCTGGTCGTTCACGGAAAGCGAAGCCAAGGCACGCGCCGACTTTGCCAAAGCCAGCGGCAATCCGGAAACAGCGTCGAAGTTCGCGGATCGCATGAAGGGCATGATCCCGTTGCTGGGAGTGACGCCGGAAAGCGGACCGGCCATCGAAGCCCACTTGCGCGAGCTGCTCGACATTCTTTCGGCGCACTTCGCACACCACGATTTCCTGTTCGGCAGTCGCATGTCGCTCGGCGACCTGGCGCTGATGGGTCCGCTGTACGCCCACCTGTATCTCGACGCCGTCCCCGGCCGGCTGCTGAGCGAAACCGCGCCGCGCGTCTGCGCCTGGATCGAGCGCATGAATCATCCGGTGCCACGCAGCGGCGAATTTCTCGCCAACGACGCCCTGCCGCCCATGCTGCGGCCGCTGCTCGATCTCATCGGCCGAGACGCCGCACCGCTGATTCTCGACAACGTGCACGCTTTCGAGGAATGGGCAGCCACGCGGCCCTCCGACATGACCGAACCGCCGCGCGCCGTCGGCGCGCATTCGACGTCGCTACGCGGCACGCCGCTGCAGCGCTACACCAGCCCCTACACGTCGTGGATGCTGCAACGCCCGCTCGACGCGTACGGCGCACTGCCCGCCGGCGGGCGCGCTGCGGTCGACGCTGCCCTGGCCGGCAGCGGACTCGAAAGGTGGTTGGCCTGGAAACCGAACCCGCGCATGGGCAAAAAACATTTCAAGCTGGTGTTTGCCGGGTAGGGAGGTGTTTCACTCGGCGTGAAATTCCGGCTACCTTGGATGGCCTGGAGGTATCGTTGCAATGGCCGACAAGGTCGTCAAATCCGAAGCAGAGTGGCGCAATCAACTGTCGCCCGAACAGTATGCGGTGTGCCGCGAGAAGGCGACCGAGCGCCCCTTCACTGGCAAGTACTATCACTGCAAGGAAGACGGCACCTACCGCTGCGTCGCTTGCGGCAATCCGTTGTTCACGTCCGACACCAAGTACGAATCCGGCAGCGGCTGGCCGAGCTTCTACCAACCGGTTTCTCCCGACGCAGTGCGCGAAGAGGAAGACACAAGCCTCGGCATGCGCCGCATCGAGGTCATGTGCGGCAAGTGCGATGCTCACCTCGGGCATGTCTTCCCCGACGGGCCGAGGCCGACCGGTATCCGTTACTGCATCAACTCGCTCGCCCTCGACTTGGAGAAGGAGGGCGACGAGTCTTAGGGGCTCGGGGCTGGGGGCTGGGGGCTCGTGGATGGTTTGCGCCCGTGCGGCGCCTTGAAGAAACGGCTTGGCATCCTTGGCACGCACAAAACATAGCAAGGCACCGCGACGCGTCCTGATCCTCGGAGCAGCCGGCCGCGACTTCCACAATTTCAACGTCGTCTATCGCGATGACCCGGCTACGACGGTAGTCGGTTTCACCGCCACGCAGATTCCCGGCATCAGCGGCCGGCGCTATCCAGCGTCGTTGGCTGGTCCGCTGTACGCAAGGGGAATCCCGATCGCCGACGAGTCGCAGCTCGAAACGATCTGCAAACGTCAACGCGTCGACCAGGTGGTCTTCGCCTACAGCGATGTCACGCACGCAACCGTCATGCACCTTGCCTCGCGGGCCCTCGCCGTGGGTGTCGACTTCGTATTGCTCGGACCGCAGCGAACCATGCTGGCAGCGCAGTGTCCGGTGATTGCCATCTCGGCGGTCCGCACCGGCTGCGGCAAATCGCAGACCGCGCGTTGGCTCGGCAAATATCTACGCGGCCGCGGGCATCGGGTCGCGGTTCTGCGCCATCCGATGCCTTACGGCGACCTGGCGCGCCAGCGCGTGCAACGCTTCGCACAGCGCGCCGACCTCGACGCTGCCCGCTGCACCGCGGAAGAGCGCGAAGAGTACGAACCGCATCTGGCTGCCGGCAACGTGATTTTCGCCGGCGTCGATTATCAAGCCATCGTCGCGCAGGCGCAGCGTGAAGCGGACATCCTCGTCTGGGACGGCGGCAACAACGACTTTCCGTTCTTGCGCCCCGATCTGCACATCGTCATGGCCGACGCACTGCGCCCCGGGCAGGCGACGACCTATCATCCTGGCGAAGCGGTGCTGCGCATGGCCGATATCGTCGTCGTCAACAAGGTCGATTCGGCATCGAGCGCCGACGTCCAACACGTGATCGACGAGGCCAGTGCCGTCAACCCGCATGCCACGATCGTACGCGCCGCCTCGCCCGTCCGCCTCGACGATCCCGATGCGGTGCGCGGCAAGCGCGTGCTGGTCGTCGAAGACGGCCCGACGATCACGCACGGCGGAATGGCCTATGGCGCGGGCTACGTGGCCGCAACCACGGCCGGCGCGGCGAAGATCATCGACCCACGAATCTCTGCCGCGGCACCGATCCAGCGTATCTTCGCTCAGTATCCGCATATCGGCCGCGTCCTGCCCGCGGTCGGTTATGGCGCCGCCCAGTTGCAAGCCCTGCACGACACCATCGACGCGTCGGAGGCGGATGTCGTCGTTGCCGCGACTCCCATCGATCTGGCCGCCCTGATCGCAACCAGGAAACCGGTCGTGCGAGCACGCTACGAATTTGCCGATGCCGGTCAACCGACGTTGCAATCCCTGGTCGACAAATTTCTGGCTAAACGTCTGCGGCCAGCGGGGCACAAGCGTTTGCGCCGCAGACAAGTTGCCCGTTCATGAGTGCGACGCGAATCATCGCCATCGCGCTCGGCGGCAACGCCATCAGCCCGCCACGCGGGGCTCTCGCTTTCGACGAAGAACGTGCTTTGATCGACCGTGCTGCAAGCGAATTGGCGGTGCTGGCGGGCGCCGGCAACCGATTGCTCATCGTGCACGGCAACGGCCCACAGGTTGGGCGTCTGCTCAACCCCGGCGATCACTCGACGAGCAGCGCTCAAGAGCTCGATATTCGGGTAGCGCAAACGCAAGGCGAGCTCGGCTACTTGATCGTCGATGCGTTGGACCGGCACCTCGGAGGTCCTTCGGCCGTCGCCGTGATCACGCGAGTTCTCGTCGACCCGCACGACGCAGCTTTTGCAACTCCGACCAAGTCGATCGGTCCGGTTCTCTCCCAGCAACCCGCCGGACCTGCGGTTCGTCTCAGCGCCGGTGGTTGGCGGCGCGTCGTGGCATCACCGCGCCCGCTCGCCGTCGTCGAAGAAACGGCAATCAGCGCCTTACTGTCGACGCATCACGTCGTCGCCGGCGGCGGCGGAGGAGTTCCGCTCGGCAGCACGCCGGCAAGCCATCCGCCGCAAGCCGCCGTCGTCGACAAAGATTGGGTCGCCGCATTGCTGGCGGTAAAGGTCGGCGCTGCGGAGCTGATCTTCGTGACCGACGTCGAGCACGCTTGCGACGGCTTCGAGTCTACTCACCAGCGACCCATCGAACGAATGACGACGCGTCAGGCGCAGGAAAAACTAGCCGCCGGGGCCTTTGCACCGGGCTCGATGGCACCGAAGATCGAAGCAGCCATCACCTACGCCGCCAACACCGGCCGGGGCGCACGGATCGCCGCTCTGGGTTCGATTGCTGCGGCCCGGGATGGAAAAAGCGGGACGTTGATCGTCCCGTAGCAGATCACCGCGATACCAGCCGGACCGCAGTCAGCCGCCGCAGGCTTGACGGCGTCCGCTGCTCAGCAGTGAATGAACGACCATTCGAGGCGGTGGGGTGCCCGGAGTCAGTCGACGCAGCGCGGCAAATACCCGATCGAAATCGCGCGCCGCTTTCGGCCAGTACATCAACACCATCTCCTTCCCGTCGAAGGCGATGTGCAGGCGATTGGCGCTGCGCCCGCGGTAGAGCTCGGCCCCACGAAGCAGGCGCAACGGAATGCGTCGCCAGTGCGCTCGGCCGAGCCAGGTCGCGGCGACGATCAGCAACTCGGAGGAAGTGACGCCGACCGCGGCACCGATCGCCTGGCCCGCGGCACGCAGCACCGCCGCTTGCGGCGAGCGCAGCAGCAGTTTCATGCTGCGCGCGGTGTAGACGTCGTGCTCCAGGAAGTCACAGGCGCGCGGCAACAGCCAAGCCGGCGGGCCCTTGCGCCCGCCAGGCACGACCTGGAACCGAACGGCGTGAGAGCTCGCGTGCGCCATGGCAGCTCCAATCCTAGATCTGACAATACGCTGGTCGACCGTCGACGTCGTCAGCAACCGCGATTCAGCGCCCTCTTCCTCCGGCTGCGATTCCCATCCGATGACTAGAAATTCACCGCGGCGGGCTGCGCCGCAACCGGCTTCTTCACTTTGCGACGCAGGATGAACGGCGGCCGCAGCACCTTCACGAAAGCCGGCACGGCGATCAGAGCGCCGAACTTGTTGAAGGTCATGAGCAACGACAACAGCAATCCCATCTCCGCCAGGAACTTGAGATCCGACAACCAGAAGAACCCGGTGCCCGCCATCATCGTCGTGCCGGTGAAGATGATCGCCTTGCCGGTGGTTGCCGTGGCGTAATCAATGGCCTCGTCCAAGTCGCCGACTTCGTCGTAGGCGTCGATCATGCGGCTGAAGTGATAGATACCATAGTCGACGCCGACGCCGGCGCCGGCCGCCGCGATCGGCAGCGAGTTGACGTTGAGGTCGATGTGCATGAGCACCATGAACGCCTCGGCCGCAAGCTGCGACAGGACGACCGGAATGATCAGCATCGAGGCGGCGTAAAATGATCGATAGGTGAGATAGAGGCAAATGTAGACGATGCCGAAGATCATGCCGAGGTTCAGCCAATACGACTCCTCGACGGCCTCATTGACCGCCGCAAGGATGCCGAACAGGCCGCCGGCAAAACGGAACTGCACCTCGCCGCCGGTGTAGTCGTTGGAGAACTGCTTCGCCCAGGCGATCGAATGCATGATCGTGTCGTGTGAGTACTCGCGGAAGAGCGTAATGATCGAACCGTAGCGCGCGCTCGGATCCATGAAGAAATTCAGCGAGCCGACGGCGGCGTTCTGCGTAAAGGTATAGATGACCTGCGCGATTTCTTTCGGGTTGGTCGGGATGGCTCCCCACTTCGGGTCGCTTTCGTGCTGCAGGCGTTCGAGCTGTTTGACGATGTCGACGATGCTGATCGAATTGCTGGCGCCGTTGGCTTGCTGCATGTGGTCCGACAGCTCCGCCATGGCCGTCAGGGCACCGGCGTTCTTGACGCCGTCCGGCTTCATGGTGTCGGCGATGATGATCAGCTGGCTGGCACCGAGGAATTTTTCGTTCAGCTTCTTGTACGCGATGTTGTAGGGATGCTCGGGAAAGAGCAGCGCCGCACCCGGCGTCATGTCGCCAACTTTCAATGTCCAGCCCCAGATCGGCAGGATGAAGAACAGCGAAATCGTCAGCGCCGACACAATCCAACGGCCTTTGCCCTGGCTGGCGGCGATGGCGTAACGAGTCCACGACTCGTAGGCTCGATCGCCAAAGTTGATCCAGTACCACCCCAGGACCGGCGTCGTCACCATGAACGTCATCATCGACGACGGAATCAAGCCGTACAGGTGAGCGGCGATCGCGGCAAAGACGGTGGTGTAGAGGATGGCGCGCGCGGTCCACAAACCGACGATCGGCTCGCGCTGGGCAAAGGTCAGGTGATCGGGTGGCGGCTTGATGAACGCCAGAATGATCGGGTGCAGCGTAACGACGCTGATGAAGATCGATACGATCCAGAAGCTGGCGAACAAGGCGACCTTCTGAATGAGCGGAATCGGCGCCACCGAAACGATCAACAAACCCAGACCGTCGCAAACGATGCCGGAGATGGCCGGTTCGAACAGGTGCTCATACGAAACGATGATCGCCTGC